>NZ_JBNDML010000013.1:0-219910 GCF_050436565.1 Paraburkholderia sp. GAS42
TCCTGCAATTTGCGCAGCAGGGTGATCGCCTTCAGCTTTGGCGCAGCGCGTAGCAATGGGACCACTTCGCTCTCCCAGACATCGGCGAACGGATCAGGGCGCGAGCGCCAGTAGCGCCGGGGCTGCTGTGACGGTAGCCCCGCTTCGTGTTCGACACGCCGCGCCGTGCGCTCGCTCATGCCTGACTTCGCCGCAGCGAGCTTCTGCGGATGGTGTTTGCGATGGTTCATGTAGAGGCGGACCTGCTGGTCGGTGATGCGGCTTCCAGACATGGGCTGACCGCCTCTTTTTAGGTTCAGTCAGCCATCCTAAGCCTCGCCGATCCGGCGCCGCCGGCAGTTCGTCGTCTCCGGCGGCTACGCCGCCTCCGACTCCTCACTACCGGCCAAGATGAATGTCGGTACACCGGACGAAATCATTGTCGCCCCCCAGCTGGACAAGACGCCTGATGCGATGACCGTGCGCAGGCGAACCGTCGAACATGTCTTTGGAACGTTCAAGCATTGGATGGGCTACACGCACTTCCTGACGCACAGGCTGCCCAATGTAGGTACCGAGATGAGTTTGAACGTACTCGCCTACAATCTCGCGCGAGTGCTGAGAATCCTGGGGTTCAAGAAAACAATGAAGGCAATGCGGCTGGTGGGTGCGTGAGCACCCCGTAGGTCCTGAAACAAAGCCCTTAAACTCGCCTATAACGCATCAGAGGGGTTCACCTTCTTGTCGGCGCCGTGATAGCCGCAAAGGCAGTCAAACGCGCCGCCGGGGTCAGGGTCACGCGTCGCATTGTTATGCCATCGGGTTTCCACACGACCTGGACCCATTTGCGCCATTCAGACAAGACTCACGACCGTCCGCTTCCCGGCCGATACGAGCCAATCGTCGGTGACGCTTTGACCTGCCGCTCGCCGGCCATCGCGCGCGGAAAACTAAGCGGCGCGTTTCGGCACGGTGGAAGAGAGCGGCGGCTCTGGCGTCCTTAAACGAGATGTGTTGATTTGCCAGCAAATCAACACTCAATGGTTTATGCACTCTCTGCTTGCGAACTCCGGCGCTTACGTGTCGGGACATTTGCTTGTGGCGAACACTGCAATAGAACGCGAACGACGTTTTGCGCGTTCAGCAGGATCGTCTCCTCTGTGCCTGGATCAGGGGCGAGTCGGGACAGCGTCACCGCACCCACCAACGTCGAAACAATCGCATTGGCCACGTCTGCATGCCCCGCGATACCTAGCTGCTGCGTTTGCTGGGCGATCTGTCGGACCAGGCGCTCGTAGCCGTCTACGGTCGTCGCCTTGACCTGTTCGTCGGAGTGCCGAAGTTCACTGCCCAGATTAGCCAAAGGACACAAATACACCGGGTCTTTGCCCTGAAGTTGGTGAAGATAGAGAGAAACGATGGTACCGAGCGCTTCCCTTGGCGGCTTGCCGGCGATGGCACGCTCGAACATGTCCATCAGTTGCCCGAACGCTGCGCCGTTGGCTTCGGCAACCAGTTGCCCCTTCGATCGGAAATGCCGAAAGAAGCCGCCTTGCGTCAGGCCAGCGGCAACCATGATGTCGGCGATGCCTGTTGCGGCGAGACCCCTGGTTAGGAATACCCTGGAAGCCGTTGCGACGATACGCTTCCTCGTTTCGGCCGTTTCAATTCTCGACTTTCTCATTTTGCTGACCCTGGTTCCAGAAAAACGCCTTGCGGTTTTTAGAGTTCTAGTCTACTCTAAATTTAGCGGTCGAGAATGCTCTAAATTCCGACGAACTCGATGTCCCACCTTTAGAATCCGAAATGACACAGCCAGCCATCCAGGCGTTGCCCCTAGTACCGACCGCCAGGATCCTGGCGATCGGCCAGTTCACGTCGGCACCATCGTTAGACCAGCTCAACGCCCATCTACCGTTGGAAGTCCCTCAAACGATACGCCTCTATCTCGACGGCAAGATCGCCCAGTGGTACGCCCGGCAGGATCGCCCCGGCGTTGTCTTCCTGCTCGACGTTACGAGTGTCGAGGAGGCGCATGCACTTCTCGAGGAGTTGCCCCTTGGTCAGGCTGGTCTCATGACGTTTGAGTTCATTCCCCTTGGACCTCTCAAGCAGTTACAAGTCTTGCTTCCGAACTCTTCGTCAACAAGCGGCAGTTGAGCAAATGCCCCGCTAACGGCATCGCCGAACTTCAGTGAACTCCTTGTCCACGGAATACCATCAGGATAACAAAATGAGTAGCGATCTCTATTTGATCACCGGTGCCACCGGCAAAACCGGCAGCACCGCCATTGAGGAACTGCTGTCGCGCGGCGCCAGGGTAAGGGCCTTTGTTCACCGCGACGACGAGCGGGCCGCGGCATTGCGTGCCAGGGGCGTTCAGGTTGTCTGCGGCGAGTTGCTTGACAGCCATGCAGTACGCCATGCATTGCGGGGGGTGACCGGCGCCTACTTCGTCTATCCGGTCATGCAACCGCAACTCGTTGATGCGACCGCGTATTTCGCGGATGCCGCCAGGGACGCAGGTCTTCGCTCGATCGTCAATATGTCGCAGATTTCAGCACGTCCACAGGCCAAGAGTCGCGCATCGCTGTCTCACTGGTACGGTGAGCGGGTGCTCGACTGGGCGGGAACGCCGGTGACGCATCTGCGCCCCACCTTTTTCATGGAATGGCTGACGTATAGATTTCAACTACCGCAGATCGCCAATCATGACCTTCTTAAAGTGCCGGCAGGAAACGGCCGCCACGCCCCCATTGCGGCGTCGGATCAAGGACGCGTCATTGCCAACCTCCTGTTGAATCCGACGCCGCATGCGGGGAAGAGTTATCCGCTGTACGGCGCTGTCGAGATGAGCCACGCCGAACTTGCCAGGACGTTGAGTGAGGTGCTGGGCAGGGAGATCCGCTACGAGGACGAGAGCTTCTCTGCGTGCGAGCAACGCCTGTCGCAGATGGGTCTTTCTGAGCATTTCATCCAGCATGTCGTTTCGGTGTATCGCGACTATCACGACGGCGTCTTTGCCGGCACCAACGACCTGGTTGAAACCATTACGGGTAGAAAGCCAATCACAGTTGGCGAATACGTCAAAGCCAATATCGAGCTCTTTCGGCCGAACACGAAGTAGATCCAGAGTCGCCCCGCCATCGACCACACATTCGGTTAGCGCATCGGATTTGGAACCAGCTACGGGCGTGTTCTTTCAGCGCGAAATCACGTAGCGACCGCGAGCCGCGCGAAAGTTTGGCGTCTCAGTAGCCCCAACCGTCGTGCGCACATCCCAATCGGCGGATTGCGAAAGCACTTCTGGACGGATCCCGACGGGTGATCAAACAGCGTCTTTCACCGGAAATGTGAGCGCAACCAGAATGCTGCCGTGTCACGACGCTGCGGCAGTCGGTCCTCCGCAAATTGCGAGGTAACAACTATGCACCCCTTAGACAATCCAGTATGGCAAGCACTCACAGGCCCTCAACGGCATTTCGGCATCGGCGAGGGTCGAGCGAGGCGCTATCAGCCAGACATTTCGCCAATAGCAGCACTGGAAAATCCTCTGGCCAGCGAGTCGTGGACAGCACTTGCCGATATCGTGGAGGTTGGCGAAACGATCGGTCTGTTCGGCACCAGGAGCGAATCAGTGCCGGACGGCTGGGAAACCGAGTGGCGCGATCCGTTTCTGCAGATGACCTGCACGCAGACGAGTTTCCGCGCACCGATCAGGGGTACGACGGCGCTTGTGATTAGGGAGCTTCATCTGTCCGATGGCGCTGCGATGGTGGCCCTGGCAGGCTTGACGCAGCCCGGACCGATGGAGGAGCGCACGGTAACACTCGGGCGCTATCTCGGCATCTTCGACGGTAACGCTTCCCTCATTGCGATGGCCGGCGAACGCGTTCGCCTTGACGGGTTCACGGAAGTCAGCGGCGTCTGCACGCACCCGGACCATCGGGGTAAAGGCTATGCCAATGTCCTTGTCGCCGCGCTCACGAAGCAGATCGTCGAACGCGGCGATACGGCTTTTCTTCACGTCAAGGACGGAAATAGCGGCGCCGCTAGAGTGTACGAAAAACTTGGATTCTCGGTCCGTGCCGTGCGCGACATCGCTGCATTGAAAAAAGTGGAAGAGATGCAGGCCTGAACTTTCGACCCGATCGCCGCTCATTGAGGAAGCCCGGCGCGATTTGCCCGTCTCGACCAGGATCCTGGCGATCGACCAGTTCACGTCGGCACCAGCGGCAGACCAGCTCAAGGCCCACCTGCCGTTGGAAGTGCCCCAAACGGTACGCCTCTCGTGGCTGCCGTTCTGATTTGCTGTCTCGTATGTTGGAGTGCCGCATGACCCAACACGATACGTTTATCGGCCACGTTTGGCGGCGCGCTTCGGGCAGCGCCGCAAACCTCCAGCCTCGAGGCGGCCGGAGCCGCGCGCACCAGCCGCAGTGCAGTGCCGGCGCGGATGCTTCACTTTTGTAACAGTCGTCGGCCTCCCTTACGCATCCTTGCTTTGCCCCTTTCGATACAGACTGGGTGAATTTCCAGTCCACTTCCTGAACGACCTGCGGAAGCTCGCTGCATCAGAAAATCCGATGCGCTCGGCGACCTGATCAATGGGAAGCCTTGTATTTTCAAGAAACTCGATAGCGAGTGAACGACGAACGTCGTTCAGCACCGTTTGATACGAATAGTGATCATCGGCCAATCGTCGATGCAAGGTTCGGAGTGACATACCTAGCTGGGCAGCCATCTTCTCGGCCGAAGGGAACACGCCCGGCGAGTTTAAGCAGGCCATCCGTATTTGCCGGGGAAGCTCGGGGATTCCGTCCCGTTCCTCAAGAATGCGATCACAAAGTTGCTGACAGATTTGCGCAGTGATCGGATTTGCATTTGGACACGGGCGATCCAGCACGCGAACGTCAAAATGCCATTCCATCGAGTCGGCACCGAACTCCACTGGACAATTAAACATCCTTTCGTAGTTTCGCCAATGCGGAGGCGCCGGATACGCCATGACCATCCGCTTCGACGGAAATGGCGCTTCCAGCACCCGGCTGAATAGAACCGTCATTGAGCTCCGCCAGAATTCCGCGACAAACGGCAACATGTCGCGGAGCGACGCGAGCCCATGGCTCCTCAAGATTCCGGTGTCCCCCTCGGTCGAATAGCTGATTTGCAGAACTGCCCCGGCCATCGTGACATTTTCAACGCTAAATTTCAGGGCGTCTCCAAAGGTCGTACTGCTGACCATGGCATAGCCATATATGCCGAAGTCACTGATCCTCTGACGCGCCCCTGCAAGCAATCCCACATCGGCCCGTGTCGCAAGCCGTTGGGCGTTTCGATAGATTGCGAGGCGTTGCCGGTGTGAGATTCTCGCCTGATGATCCTCCAGCTGTCTCGCATGGACGCCGGTATTCGCGAACAGTTTGTTCACGGAAACCCCTTCTGCCGCCAGCTCGGCCGCGAGCGCGGCCAGCCCCAGAAGACTCTGCGTCGGAGCGTCGAGATCCGGATACAGGGGCGTAATTATTTTCGGTGGTCGCACGATACGTCTCGCTCCAATATGCGGATATGCTCGCACAATTTTCAGGTGCCTGTCGAGGGCGCTTTGGCACACTTTGACGCGGCAATTGGCGTGGTTTGACGTTGCTGCCTATCGATGTCGCTGAGATAGTAACCATCAACGGCACATGCCGAAATTTTAGATGGAGACGAGTCAGTGAAGCCCTATCTGACACTGGTGACAACCCTGATTAGCGCCCGTCGGAAATCCATGGATGGCGCAATCGGCCCCCAGCCGTATTCGCAATTCCCCCATGGCGATATGTCGGAAGCGGGCTGGACAGCGGGTTGCGGATGGCTCGCAAAACCGCGCGCACGTCCGTTCCGCGACGCAACACGCTTCACCCCTTTCAACCCATCGCGGCGGCGTCCGTTTTCGGCGTACCCAATCGGTAACGGACACGCAGGCCGAAATCCCGACCCATTAGCAACGCCGCGGATGCCGCCCAGGCCAGCGGCCTTTCTCCGTCTAACGAACACTGTAGAGAGAACCATGACTACTGTAAAAATTGAAATGGATGGTGCCGTAGGAGTCGTTTCACTGGCAAAGCCACCGCACAACCTGATCGACGACGCGATGATTGCAGATTTACTCGCCGCGTATCGAGACGTAGTGGCCAAAGGCGCCCGCGCGATTGTGCTCAACAGTGAGATGCGTCACTTTTCCGCGGGTGCGGAAATGAGCTCGTTTTCTGACGGCAAGACGGTGATCCAGCATAACCCGGATCAATTCTTCGAGTTCCTCGATGTGCTGGAGAACGCACCGGTCCCGACCCTCGCTGCTGTTCATGGAGCCGCGCTTGGCGGTGGCCTTGAACTGGCGCTCACCTGCGACCTGATCATCGCCGCAGACACGGCCTACTTTGGACAGGTCGAGAACATCGTGGGCCTGATCCCGTTGCTCGGGGGCACTCAACGACTCGTTCAGCGAGCGGGCGTCGTGCGGGCCAAAGAAATTGCGCTGATCGGGCGCCGGCACTCAGCGGAAGCATTTGAACGCTGGGGCATCATCAATCACGTTGTGCTGGAAGCCGAACTCCAGACTGCAGCCAAGTCGCTGGGCAAACAGCTGGCAGCAGGCCCGACCGCAGTCCTCAACGGCATCAAGCAGCAGGCCAATCTCTCGGCCAATGGCGGCGTCCGTAGCGCGGACCTGGAACAGGTCAACCTCAACAACATGATCTGGAAGACGGCCGACCGGGAACGAGGTTTCGCATCGTTCTTTTCGACAGGGCCCGCAACAGCCGAATTCAAGGGAGACTGATCATGTCAGCACCACTCGAAGGCATTCGCGTGATCGATTTCACGCGGGTGCTAGCCGGACCGCATTGCACCAAAACCCTACTGGACCTCGGCGCGACCGTTACCAAGATCGAGCCGCCTTCCGGCGATATCGGCCGCGTGAGCATGCCGCATATCGGAGACATGTCTCTGTACTACGTTCAGCAGAATGCCGGAAAGCGGAACGTCAGCCTCGACCTCAACTTCCCAGAGGCACGGGCGATCGTGATCGACCTGTGCCGGGACGCAGACATCATCGTCGAAAATTTTCGTCCGGGAACGTTGAATCGGTTTGGACTCGGCTATGAGCAGGTACGCGCCTTCAACCCGTCCGTGATTTATGCGTCTTTGAGTGGGTACGGGCAAGCGACGTCCTGGCGAAACCGTCCGGCGTTCGCGCCGACCGTGCAGGCCGAGTCGGGACTGACCGACATCGTCCAGAACCATTTCGGCGATGCGCTCACTGAAGTGCGTAACGACGCGTGCAGCCACGCCGACATGTACACCGGACTTCACGGCGTCATCGGAATCCTGGCTGCCCTCCAGCATCGGTCCCGGACCGGAGAAGGGCAACACGTCGACGTCTCGATGGCCGCCACCATGCTGTCAGTTAACGAACGTTTGGGGGCACAACTTTCGGAGATCGATACAGAAGGCGAGCCGATCATTCTATCGGCGCCTGATTCGCACATCTTCGATCTGCCGGATGGCCGCCGGCTCACCATCGCGGGCAGCCCGATATACACGCCAATGTTTACGCGTTACTGCGCGATGATGCGCCGCAACGATTTGCTAAGTGACCCTCGCTTCGGCACGGCGCTGTCGCGGCGACAAAACATTGCTTATCTGCTGGCCGAGGTCCGCGCGTGGATTGTCACATTCAACGATCTGGATCTACTCCAGACGCAGGTTAGCGAAGCCGGACTGGCGATTGGCGTAGTCCGAAGCGTCAACGAGTTCGCCGACTCCGAGTGGGTACAGGAATGGGGTGCGCTAGTCGATGTGGACGACAGGTCCGGCGGCACGATACGCATGCCAGGTGCGCCGTGGCATTTTAGCCAGTCCGAGTTGCCGCAGCCAGGCAGTCCGGCTTTCCAGGGCGAGCATAACGTCGAGGTGCTCTCAGAGCGCAACCTCAGCGCAGCGCTCATTCAGGATCTGCAGGAGCGCCGAATCCTCCTGAGCAGGCGCAACCCTGCGGGCACGTTCGACTGAGCGCAAGGGTCGCTACCCGTGAATGCGCAGGTTGAACGATCCTGGGCGAATGGTGAAGTCTATCCCGTCGATTTCACATCTTCAGATTCACGGGGCCGGTCGAGCGGCCTCGCCACGTCGTCACCTGCGAGACAGGCTTGCGAGGATCGACGTACTGAACGAGCGGGTCATCTGGCGACCGGCTCGGGCCTCCACCTGATTGAAGCGAGACGAACATGCAACAGACTCTGAATCAGACTCACGATCCCGCTGCGCGCAGCTGGGTTGAGTCTGCCAACGCACAGGCCGGCGACTTTCCCATTCAAAACCTGCCGTTTTCAGTTTTCCGCAGAAAGAATTCCGATGAGGCGTTTCGGGGCGGAGTCGCGATCGGTGATCAGGTCATTGACATGTCCGCGTGGGCGTCTTATGCCGGTCTGAACGAGACGGCGAGAGAAGCTGCGAAGGCGTGCGCGCAGCCCGTTCTCAATATGTTTTTTTCGATGGGTCCGTCTTCGTGGAGCGCATTGCGACACGCACTATTCGAGGCGCTTCACGAGCACGCCAGTTCCGACGATCGCGCAGCGATCAAGGCGTGTCTCGTCCCGCTTTCCGAAGTGGAGTACGGTCTGCCCGCACAGATCGGTGATTACACGGATTTCTACACCTCGATTCACCACGCGACAAACATCAGCAAGCTACTCGGCTTGAGCGGCGTGGGTCCCAACTTCAAATCGATACCCATTGGATACCATGGCCGAGCTTCGAGCATCGGGCTAAGCGGCCAGCAGTTTCGGCGTCCAGCGGGCCAGATCATGCTTCCGGGCGAGGAGACCCCGACCTTCTCGCCATCGCTCAAGCTGGACTACGAACTTGAACTTGGCATTTACATCGGACAAGGCAATGCGGCTGGCGAGTCGATTGAACTGGATCGGGCTGACAGTCATGTGTTTGGGTTATGCCTGCTCAACGACTGGTCTGCCCGCGATATTCAGGCATGGGAGATGCAGCCGCTAGGACCGTTTCTGGCAAAGAATTTTGCCACCACCGTCTCGCCGTGGATCGTGACCCTGGACGCACTGGCTCCGTTCAGACTTGCCCTGCCACGCCCGGACACAGATGGAAGACCGTTGCCTTATCTGGATTCGCACGAGAACAGCGCCACGGGGGCAATCGATATCCAGCTGGAAGTCTGGATGGAGACTGCGCGTCACAGAGCCGGGAACCTCCCGGCGTCGCAACTCTCGCTCACCAGCTTTAAGCATCAGTACTGGACCATCGCTCAGATGGTCGCCCATCACACCGTCGGCGGCTGCAATCTGCGCCCGGGAGACCTGCTTGGAAGCGGCACGATTTCGGGTCCAGAGAAATCAGAAGCCGGGGCCTTGATGGAGCTTGCACGCAACGCAAGCGACCCGGTCACGCTCAGTACGGGTGAGAAGCGCAGCTACGTCGAGGATGGAGACGCGATTATCCTTCGCGGCTACTGTCAGAAACCTGGCTTCGCCCGGATTGGATTTGGAGAGAGCCGCGGCGAGGTCTTGCCGGCGAAGGTCTAGCGAGATTACGTATCAAGACGTCCACCATGGGCATGATGACGGAGGAGACCCGACATGCAATCAATGGAATCAATCAACGCTGAGTTCGAGAGACAAAATGCGATGAAAGTCAGATCATCCAGCCTGTCCCTTGTCGAGAAGACGCAAGGGCTCTCTCGGTTTCGGAACCGTTTCGTATGGTCATTGCTATACGCATCCCTGGGAATCTATTTCGGCCTGTTAATCGCAGTCCTGGAGTTTCCTGGCGTGATGTCCCTGCGTGTCTACGGGGAGCTTAACCTCGGACTGCTGGCGATAGTCGTTCAGTTTGCACTCACGATCGCCACTTTTTGGGGTTACTGCGCATGGGCCGAACGAGCCTACGACCCGAAAGCATCTGAACTCCTTCGCAGCGCTATTGCACAATCGAACGGTGATCGACATGAGTAATCTGATCAGTAATGGCGCGCTCAGAATCATCGCTTTTGTAGGCTTTATCGGTCTCAGCCTCCTTCTGACAGGGTGGAGTACCCGCCGATCACGCGGAACATCCGGATTTTTCGTGGCGGGACGCAATCTGTCTCCTTTTCAGAACGGCCTGGCGCTAGCCGGCGACTTCATGTCCGCCGGATCATTTCTAGGTGTGACGGGACTGGTTTCATTATTCGGATTCGATGGGATCGTATATCAGGTCGGCTTCATTGCCGGCTGGATCATGATCATGCTGATCGTCGCCGAGCCGGTCAGAAACTGCGGCAAATACACGCTCTCCGACGTTGTCGCCCTTCGTTTGCGTAGCCGCGGAGTTCGAGCGGCTACATCGGGTTCTTCGCTGCTCATTTCGTTAGCCTACCTGCTCGCGCAACTCGTTGGAGGCGGGGCGCTGGCCAGTCTGCTACTGCCGATTGGCACTAACGCCGCGATCCTGCTGATCGGCGTACTCATGATCGCGTATGTCTTATTCGGCGGAATGGTGGCTGCTACGTATGTGCAAATCGTCAAGGCTGTTTTGGTCTGGGCTGCCGGCGCCGTCCTTGTACTCCTTGCTCTGGCGCATTTCTCCTTCGACATGGGCGCGTTGTTCAACAAGGCACGCCTGTCATCGCTGCATCCAGCGCGGTACTTTCTGCCAGGCGGCTACTTCAAGGATCCACTGGATACCCTCTCGCTCGCGCTCGCTCTGGTGTTAGGTACGGCAGGCTTGCCGCACGTCATGACCAGGTTTTACACGGTGCCGTCCGCCGTCGCGGCGAGAAAGTCCGCGAAAATCGGATTGATCGTGATGACGTCTTTTGCGGGCATGATGATCATCCTCGGATTTTCCGCCAGTGCGATTGTGGGTCCGGCGGCGATTCTCGCGGCAAACAGGTCCGGAAACAGCGCCATCACACTACTCGCGACGACGCTTGGCGGCGGCGCCGGTTCGCCTGGCGGTGAAGTCCTGCTGGCATGCGTCTCAGCGATTGCCTTTGCGACGATTCTCGCGGTCGTCTCGGGCATCATGATCTCGTCGGCCTCAGCCATTTCTCACGACATCTTTGGTCATCTCTTCTCAGGATCTGGCAACAAGGAGCGTCAGCAGGTCACGACTGCAAAGATCGCAACCATCGTCTTCGGCGCCGTAGCTATGGGTCTCGCGCTGCTCGTCCAGACGTTTAATGTCGCATTCCTCGTTGGGCTCGCGTTCGCCATCGCGGCAAGCGCAAACCTACCTGTGATTCTTTTCTCGATGTACTGGCGGCGTTTCACAGACAGAGGCGCGGTCGCAGCAGTACTTGCCGGAACTCTCTCCTCGATTGGCCTTGTGCTCCTGGGGCCCGCAGTCATCGGTGCGAAAGGCATCATCTTCAAGGATTCCACTCCTCCGTTCTGGCTCTCGAATCCTGGCCTCTTTAGCATTCCGGTGGGTTTTATCGCGGGTTGGGCCGGATCGGTCACGACACGTCAAAAGACTGGCGATGATTCCTTCGACGCCCAGCAACTTCGAATGCTAAGCGGTCTCGGGGCAGAAGCCGCTTCTGAACACTGACGTGAGGCTAGACCAATCGTAGGTAGACGATGCGGCTTCATTTCCGTACGACGCGCATAAAGTGAACAACAACATTTTCCACCGCAAAGACACATGAAACACTCGTTCCAGGTACGCGGAGTTCCTACTTGAAACTGTAGTGCCAGAGGATTCACGAAACATGCCCTGCTTCAATGACTGAAATTTCACGAAGTTCCACGAGCGTTACGGCATGGCAGAGACGCCCTTCCGCTGGAAAACATAAATACGATCCGTATATCGAACCTTTCTCTCCAAGGAGACGCTAAGTGATTAGCTTATGTAACGCCGCTTCACGACTTGCCTTGTCCACGGCGACCGCTCTTGCTGTTGGCATGAATGTGGTCTGCACGCCCGCGATGGCAGCAACCGTCGACGTATCGGAGACGCAGACGATTATTGATCATGTAACCGTCTCGTCCAGCAAACCATACGCTTCCGTCAAGCAGGATCTGGAGAGTCGTCTCGGGCGACTCGATGATCATATCCGCACGCTGCTTAAGCAAGACAAGGTAGAAGAATTACGCGCTGCCCTTCAGAGAGCCGCTGCCAATGATGGCCTCGTAATTCACTACATTGGCGTGCACGGAGACTGGCTCGTCTTAAAAGGACAGCACAAGAACGGTACTGAATATTTCACCGGCAACGTTCTTACTGCCGTTGAGATGACCAACGTCAATATGGCGGCCGGACTTTATGCGCCGTTGCGTATTATGGTCTATGAGAACACACAGGGTGGAACAACCATCGAGTACGACAAACCGTCGACCCAGCTCAGTCAATTCCACAGTGCCCAGATCGACGCTCAAGGCCGTTCACTTGACGACCGGCTAGCGAAACTTTGTGCGTCGGTACTGCAATAACAACCTGCGGATTGCGCTCCTCTGCCTCGATGGTATTGTCAACTTGTTAGCCGGCGTTCAACTTAACATACAGTGCTTAAGGATAGCTAAATTATGCAGTGAAACGCCCCGGCGTCGGAACAGGTCACGGTTTCCCAAGCCTCGAAGGCCCGGGTGCGTAGCGACCGCTTCTGCTTTACGTCGGTGTGGTTACGGCAATGCATGCGGTCGGTCGTTCTGCCCAACCACCCACTTCAGCCGACCAGGCCGCAAAGCCGCTGCGGTCGGCTGAACTTTGGCGCTGAGACTGAAGAAAAAGGGGGGCGCTTAACCGCCAACTTCAGGCAGGGCGCTGGGCTTTCCCACGGCCGCTTAGGTAGCGGGAGCGGCCGCTCAATTCCGGCAAGCGATCGTCTGTTAATAGCCGGCAGTACGCATTCACGCAGCCTGCCGGAAAGCTACCGTTGATGAACCCAACGTCCGCTCAGGAGAGCATTCGTCGAACTGGTGCTTGCGGCCAGTTCCCGCCGTTCGCCCATGCGCAAAGAGAGACACTCAAACGGCGGCTTCACACTCGAAAACAGACGCTCATGAACGGAAGGGCGTACGGCCAGTTCAGCCTCGATACAGAGCTACGGCTAACAGCATGAGTTGGGTATCCGGGTTGGGATGGCCGCCAAGGGATCTGTCTGGCCGTCCCGTTCATGCGTTGATGAAGCGAATTGCATCCGACGTTAGCCGAACAGCTTGTTTGCGGTCTTGGCGATCAGCTCGCCTTGATGACGAGCGCCAGCGAGCTCGATGGCGCTCGGCTGACGCTGACCTTGTCCACCGGCAACGGTCGTGGATCCGTAGGGAGCCCCGCCGACGATCTCATCCAACGTCATCTGCCCCTGGTGGCTGTACGGCAGTCCGACGATAGTCATGCCGAAGTGCAACAGATTGGTGATAATCGAGAACAGCGTTGTTTCCTGTCCTCCGTGCTGGCTGGCAGTCGACGTGAAGGCGCCACCAACCTTGCCATTCAGCGCGCCGCTCATCCACAGACCGCCGGCCTGATCCAGAAACGCCGCCATCTGCGAGGACATACGCCCGAAACGAGTCGGCGTACCGACGACGATCGCGTCGTAGTCGGCCAGCTCTGCGACCGTCGCAACCGGCGCTTGCTGGTCGAGCTTGAAGTAGGCGGCCTTGGCCACTTCCTCTGGCACGGTTTCCGGTACCCGCTTGACGCCGACCGTAGCACCCGTCGAGCGCGCACCTTGGGCAACGGCATCCGCCAGCGCCTCGACATGCCCATACGATGAGTAATACAGAATCAGAATTTTAGACATTTTGAACTCCTATGTATATTTGCGCAGCGATTTCGCTACGAAAAAATGTGCCCGACAACGGCACAGTGCTGCTGCTGAACCTGGACGTCGTCCGCCAGTTTGGGCCCGTACGAGCGCCTGCTTTCGGGAGTTCGGGATGGCCAGTGTCCAGTCGGCGCGCACCACCTGAACGTCACACGTGTGAATCGTCCTGTGGGACTGTCCCGATTCCCAGAATACCGGGAGGCACGTGAGTCACGAACTCTGTGTCACGATGTTTGTGCATCGGAAAGCCAAGTGGATCATGGCGCGGCTATGACGGCACGGAATCCAGAAAGACGTAGAGTGCTTCAATCCTCCCGTCGCGAACGATGATGACATCCACGCCCGTATAGTCGGGTACCTCACCACGCGGACCGGAACCCCATGCGAGGCGACCAGCATTGTGGAGGGCCTGCGCTTCACCGTGCGGCGCATAAACAAAATGCGGGTGCGATGCTCGAAGATCTCCGGCGAATTTGTCGAGAGCGTCATGCCCGACAAACGTACCCGGAGGCACGTAGAGCACACAATCTTCGGTATAAAGCTCCTCGATGGCTGCGCGACGACGCTCTGCGTCACCTTCGCCAAAGACCTCCTGAAGGTTACGATAAAGCAGTTCATGAATACGGTCGTTCACTGCGATTCTCCTTGGTGATTGACTACTGCAAGGTATACGAGGATCGCGGCAGACTCGCTGAGTATCACGTCGCCGCCAGGAACGGATCGGTCGATCAGAACCGGGACTTTCGCGTTGGGATTCATTGCCTTGAAGGCGTCAGTCTTCTGCTCGCCCTGGCGCAGATTGACGGGAACCAGCCGATAGTCGAGCCCCATCTCTTCCAGTGCGATGGGTACTTTGATGCTGTTGGGCGTGGTGAATGCATGAACTTCGAGCATGCTCTGCTGTTGCGCGGCATCGGGGCCGGCGAGATCGACAAGCCCTAGTGTCCTCTTTCGTTCCATGATCTATCTCCTGTGCGACGAGACAAATCTAAGGCAGCGTGCTAACTTTCGAAATAGAAATGATTGAAAACCATCGTTGCAGAATTGCGTGTGTCAAAATTACCGGACTTTGAAGGAATCGCGATGTTCGCGAAGGTCGCTGAAGAAGGATCGTTCGTTCGCAGCCGCGGCGGCAACAATGGGTGTCTCTGTCTCCACGGTTTCCCGGGCGGTCACCCGCCTGGAAGAGCGACTGGGGGGCAGGCTTTTTAACCGTACCTCCCGACGACTTGCACTCACGCTGACTGAGCGCGAGGAGATTTCGCGGGCGCTGGTTGCAGGCCGGTCGATACGTTCGATTGCGGTGCAACTCGAACGAACTCCTTCGACCATCGGCCGGGAGATTGCGCGTAACGGCGGGCAGGAAGGCTACCGTGCGAGCCAGGCCGACCAGCTTGCCTGGGATCGGGGACGGCGCCCGAAAGTCTGTAGACTGGTGGAGAACCGGGCGCTGGCAAACATCGTGGCAGGCAGGCTCAAGGTGCAATGGTCGCCGCAGCAGATTGCCGGGTGGCTGAAGCGCACATACCCGGCCAACGAGGACTTCCAGGTGTCGCACGAGACCATCTATCGCAGCCTCTTCGTCCTGGCCCCTTCTGGGGAAATTACGGGCGGCATTGACACAAGGCACTGATAGGCGAGAAGCAAAGTGAACGTCCTGATCATCGGGTAACCTTCGATTCGGACGCGCACACGTTGATCCACCAGCGAAGCACGACAAAGTGGGTGAAAGCCATCATGCCAGACCTCGTTCACTAGCCGACAATAATCATCATTGCGGTGAGCAATCAGGGTCGGGCATTCCGTGCATCTGCTCACTGCCCGCCGTAGAGCGCGTTCAAGCGATCCAGCGTGCCGTCCTGCTGGGCGCGCTGCAATTCCTGCTTGACCTCCGCGCGAGTCTTGCCATGGTAGGCACCGCTACCGCTACTGCTTACGGACGTACCGCCGACTGCGTCCGACGTCATAGCTGCGTTGCTGTCGGAGGCCGTCGTGGATGTGTCGGCGTTGTCACCCGCATAGGCGAGCGTGGTGCACAACGCCAATGCGGCAATAGGGATCAAAGTCAGAGTTTTCATCATATTCTCCAGCATGGTGCATGACATGCCCGACGCCAATCGAATCACGCGGTTTGCGCCGGGATTTCGTGCCGCTTCGAAAAGCATCAAAGGTTCTTGCAAGGACTCGGCACGCTCTTGCAATACCAGGGCAGAATTTCCCTTATTCCCGAGTTATCTCCTTTTTTGTACCGCGACCGCTCCAGGATAGGACCCGGGCATCCAGCCAGGATCCATTTTTCATCACCTGCAACTTATACCCTTGGTGTTTATGAAAGTTCTGCTGGTTGTTCCAGTTGGAACGATATTGGAATTATTTTTCTGATCTGTAAGCAGAACGTCGGCGTAGCGCACGCGCGCCAGCTCAAGGCTCTGTCGGGATGGGCGAATCCTATTTCCCACGATCCATCCATAGGGCCACGACAGTGCGGAAATCAGAACTACAACGGTTCGCTGGATATTGGTGTTCATGGCGGCGACCGGTGCATTAAAAAAAGACCCCAGGCTATCGGCAAGTGCCGAGCCGGATGGACTACCAAGATTCATATGGTTGCCGCGGATGCTCGATCGGCCATAACACTCGAGCTTTCTCCCGGACAAGCCGGTGATGCACCGCAGGGGTGAGCCTTGCTCCAAAGCCTTGGGCCACCCAATCGGCCACTGCACCTGCGGATGGACAAGGCCTACGAAGGCAATGAGACACGGCAACTGGTGCTGGATCTGGGTTTTATCCCCGTTGTTCCGCCAAAGAGCAATCGCCTTGAACCGTGGGAATACGATCGGGAAATGTACAAACGCCGAAACGAAGTGGAGCGACTGTTCCGCCGTCTTAAAGGCTTCCGGCGCATCTTCTCGCGATTCGACAAACTGGATGTAATGTTCATCGCCTTCATCAATTTCGCGCTCATCGTCGATGGACTCAGGTAGTGTGAACGCGCCCTAGACAAGTTGCTCAGGTGCGCTCGAAA
This sequence comes from Paraburkholderia sp. GAS42, assembly GCF_050436565.1. Lineage (NCBI taxonomy): Bacteria > Pseudomonadati > Pseudomonadota > Betaproteobacteria > Burkholderiales > Burkholderiaceae > Paraburkholderia > Paraburkholderia sp. GAS42. Next base: position 16,824 of record NZ_JBNDML010000013.1, read on the forward strand.
TCGCGGCATGCCGCCACATTCGAGCCTCGGGAATAAAGCGGACTCTGGCGTGGTTAGCTCAGTGTACGCAGCATGATCGACAGGTCGCAGCGTTTTGCTACTAGCCGCCGATCGACGTGAGCTGCGGCAGAAATGGAAGGAGGCGGACATGAACAGCGCCGAGAAGTCTCTGCGGTTCCTGGTAGATAAATGGCTTGCCCCGACTCCGACGACGCGGCTCCGCGTAATTCAATTCGGTCGCATCGGTCGCATCGGTTGCGAGAGGAGGCGCTATGTGCGCGTAGAGGCCTTGGCCCCGAGCGGTTCGCGTGCGATTTTCTTCTTTCGCCACGATGACGGCTTCTGGTGCGTCTTTCCGCCCTCGATCGCACGGCCGGCATTGACGGATCACCAGCTTGCAGCGTAGGAGAGCGTCGTACGGATCGAAGGCGTCTACAGCGGTTGTGCTGGCGGTTCCCAGTGGGTAACCTGATCCGGCCGTACGATTACAGCACGACAATTGAGGGGCCCAGAGTTTTTCGACACCTTTTGCGCATACAGAGCACGCCGCCTTGGATCTATTGGAGTTAGCCTAACGCCCGAGCTTGGTTTGTCTGGCCTTCGAAATGATGCAATAAAAGAATCACTAGCTACACGCCGCGCGGAAATGGAAGAGCTTGTTAGGAAGTATAAAAAGGGCGGCAGTCCCCACGCGATTGTTAAAAACGTAATGACGCTACGAAGTGTCAGGTTGTCTCATAGACAAAAGCAACCTAAAGCACCGAGCCGGCCCGACTCAACAGATGAGGAAATTGAAGGGTTCTACAACGACAATCTGGAAATCGTGCGATTGTTAATCCATATCGTGCTGGCACGCGCATTTGATTTAACCGAAGCCGCAGATGTACATCGAACATACGCTAGCTATTTTTGGGCGGCAGCACGCGGAGAAGCAACAGAGGGGCATCCGAGATACCGGCCGCCGCATCAGGCGTAATTCGCGTCACGGATCCTGTAAATCCAACGAATTCGATGCATGCGGAGAGTGAAGCCGACGTTCCAATGTTCGCACATGGCTATTCGACGAATGACGCTCGTCGATCGTGCTAAGAAACAGATAGCGCCTACCATTTTGGACGAAGCGCAACGACAGCGATCGCCTTAACGATTCATGCCCGCGCCGGGCTTGCCGTCTCGATGCCGCTTTCCTGGGATGAACTTCCGGACGTCGCGGCGAGCGACCAGTGGCACATGGAGACGGCCGTTGAGTGCATGCGAGCGCTCAGTCGCGATCCCTGTCACGACATGCATGGCATGCGCCAATTGATTACAGGCGCGATGCGCTGGGCCGTTGGACTCATGATATAGGGCGCCTTGGGCGAAAAAGTCGAACCGCCTGCGAACCAGTCCTGTCGATGGGCGGTACGTGCGCCCCGTGCGTGACGCACGCAAGCTATTTTCCGTTGCCCGCGTGGAACCCCGAAATCGCGAAATAGCGGCGCGGTGCTCTCAGTCCAGGTGGACGATCTCCAGCTCAGCTATTTCGATCGCAACGTGTGCATCCCCCTCGGGGATGCTGGCATTGGGATAGGTGCGCAGGATTTCCTGTCGCAAGTCCTTGTACGTCGCGCACTCGTAGTACAGCTCGCAGACAAAATCTTCGTCGCATCCATAGCCAAAATCGCGGACGCAAGGGAACTCGACCTCGCGATACTCGAACGTGACATGCGCGATGGTGCGCTTCGTTGGATCGGGCTGGTCGTCAGCTTCAATCGGCTCGTCCACTTTCCATCTCCTTTGCGCGGTGGCGTCCCGTCGTCCGATCCGGTTGCCCTGACCCAGAAAGCGCAGCCGCGCTCCGGATGCGCACGTATCTGCACGGCATCCCGGTGCCAACAGATGCCGTTACCCGCCTGGTCGTAGCCGTCGTGGTGCTCGCACCAGAAACAGTCCTAGTCGGATTCCGCGCCTAGTAGCGGAACACGTTCATGGCGGGCTCGATATACCTGTATGGATGTACAGTATAGCCAGGATTTTTTGTTTTGCATCTGGCACTATCACGGGATCACCAAGGAGGCTCCATGTGTACCAGCTACCGGGTCGGCGAGACCGATGAGGCCGACCTGTTCGACGGCTTCACGGACTTCCCACGGCCGGACTTCGACTACAAACGCGAAATCTATAAGGACTACACGGCTCCTATCCTGCGGCCGCTCGACGGCGCACCGGGCACGGACGCCGCGACGTTCGGCCTGGCGCCGCGCAGGCGCATCCCGCAGGGCGTGAAGGTATTCGACACGATGAACGCGCGCAGTGAGTCCGTAGGCGAGAAACGCAGCTTTAGCGGCGCGTGGAAGAAGCTGCAACTCTGCCTGATTCCGTGCTCGAGCTTCTATGAGCCGAACTACGAAACAGGCAAGCCGGTCCGCTGGCGGATCGGTATGGCTTCTGGAGCACCATTCGCGATCGCCGGCTTGTGGCGCGCATGGGAGGAGCCGGACGGATTGCCGGCCCTGTCGTTCACGATGCTGACGGTCAATGCGCAGAACCATCCGCTCATGCAGCGCTTCCACAAGCCAGGCGATGAGAAGCGCTCGGTCGTCATCGTGTCGCCGTCCGCATACGACGACTGGCTGGGTTGTCGAAGCACCGACGAGGCGCGTTCGTTCCTGAACCTGTACCCGGTGGAAGAAATGGCGGCCGAGCCGTATCCGTTGCCGCCACGCAAAACGGTAAGGGAAGCCGCGAACGGGCCAATGCTGGAGTGACACGAGGCGCTTCGGCGGCGCATCTGGACTGCCCGTCGATGCATGCCAGGAAAACCGGCGGCTGGCGATCCTGATCTCCTGTGGGTGGATGCGACCTCGGGTGGGTGGGCGCAAGGCGTCGTTTTTCCGAGGAAGTGAGGTTGTTCAAGGCTGTCAGTGGCGCTTGCCCTTCGGTGTAGGCAAACTTCCTCGTAATACCCGAAAATGCAGCACGAGAACTTCGGGATTACACGATGGCAAAGCCTCCGGTCGTCGAGCTTCATCAGATTCGCCATGCGTTGAAAGTCGCAGCCGTCACGGGGCAAACGCCGGTTCGCGATGTAGCGCTTCTGCTGCTGTTATATGGCACTGGCCTCATGCCGAATGAGGCCGCCAAACTCCTTATTTCGGATTACTTGGAAGCGAATGGCTCGGTGCGCGTTGAATCAACCGTTCGCGCCGAAATCGCGTTTAACAGCAAGGCTCGCCCGTTGATATGGGCGAGCTCCAAGATCTGCCAGGCAATTGACAACTACCTGTCGTACCGGGTCGTGGCGCGGCAGGGCGCTCCGGCGGCGTATCGCGGGCTGGATCCTCACGGTTCGCTATTCAGGGCGAGCGACGGACAGCCATTCACCTTTACGCGGCGCATAACGGGCAGCGGCGTGATTAGCTACTCGTGCGAAACGCTGACGGAGATCGTCCGGCGACTTCATCAGCAAGCCGGGATCGAAGGCGGTAACGCATCGGCCGCACGGCGCACGTTTGCCGTACGGCTGCATCGAGACGGTCGCTCGCTGAAACTGATTCAGGAACTGCTTGGAGTTTCGAGCCTGTCTGCCGTTAAGAACCTCATCCAACGCGATCCGGTTCGTCTTTCGTCCATAGTAAGCGGGGTGATTTGAGCGTGACGAATCGTGTGTGGCGCGTGTTCGCATCGCACTTGCATTTTAATCCGCCTTACCTTAAAGTAAGGAATAATTGGAGGGTCACCATGACAGCAGCAACCATCACATCTAAAGGCCAGGTCACGATCCCGGTGGACGTGCGCAACCAGCTTGGCCTGGAATCCGGCGACCGGATCGAATTCAGTTTCAACGAGGAAACCGGCCGGTACGAGGTCTATCCGGCCACTCGTTCACTCGCGTCGCTCAAGGGTATCGTAAAGAAGCCCGCCAAACCGGTTTCGATTGAGGACATGAACCGCGCCATCGCCGAGCAGGGGGCATCGGCGCGATGATCGGACTGGATACAAACGTGTTGGTCCGCTACTTCGCGCAGGACGACGCGGCGCAGTCGAAGAAGGCGACGACGCTCATGGAGTCTTTTTCAGCCGAGCGGCCGGGCTACGTTTCGCAGATCGCGTTAGTCGAGGTCGTGTGGGTACTCGGGCGCAGCTACGGCGTCGAGCGAGACCAGATGAAGGACATCATCGAATCCATGCTTGGCACGAAGGAACTGGTTATCGAAGGTGCGGACACGGTGCGAAAGGCACTTCGCGTTTTCGCGGCGTCAGACAAGGCGGATTTCGCAGACTGCCTGATCGAGCGGTCGGGGCACGTCGCGCAGTGCGAGTACACCGCGACGTTCGATGTGACCGCCTCGAAGGTCGTCGGAATGATGTTGATTAAGTAACAACGGCGAAAGCCGATAACACGGAAAAGCTATGCGATCACGTGCCTGTATGACATTCGTCGTTGTACTGTCCAAGACCCAAGGCCCGGGTGCGACGGCGGCGGCGGTTTTCGCGTTGGGCGTGTTCGTGGCATCGCCGAGCGCGAAGACGTTTGAGTAGATCCTGTGGCGCAGCGTCGCCGGGTCGACATCGACCCAACCCACCTTGTCCGCTAGCGGACTGACGCTGATGACGTCAGGTGCTTTCTGTGGCGGCACCACGTGGATCATGTTGAACTCCCTGGTGATCGATTCCACGACACCGCCCTCGAGCGTGCGCCGCAACGTCGCGCGCCTGGCCGGCCCGTCTATCGCCGTCAGGTTGAAGCCGAAGTTCAGTGCGATGTCGTAACGGTTGACGTACTCCATTAGGGCCGGCACGTAGTCGGCCACGCCGAACAAAACCGCCCCCGCATTGAAGAACTGGACATCTATCTGCCCGAGCCGGCCCGAGCGCCGCCAGTGATCCGAAGACAGGTACATCGCCTTTTGTGGCGCCCCGGCGCATTTGATCGGAATTTTGCGCACTTAGTGGAAGTATTTTCTATCGGCGGAAGAGGTTGCGGAACCTCGCTGCTACGGTTGCAACGGAATGACTTCTGGTGTCACCGTCGAGTGGCGCAGTGCGCCGGAGGGATCGGGAGCAGGGACGAAAGAGCACTGTGGCGACGTGGCCCTGTAGGTCCGTGCCGAGCGCACAGGCGATGCGTGTCACCCAAAGTAGCCCGGCTACGAACATAATCTCCGACAGCAGTGCGACGATGTCATGCGTCGGCGAATTCTATCGCCGCGACCAGGGCGCAACGTTTCTCACTCCTGCTTCTTCCCACACAACTCATCCTGCGACTGGAGCACATCAACCATCTCGCGCACCGCGGTTTGAAGTTCGGGTACGTAACGCCGTTTGGCCTCCGCGAGCGTGACCGCTCGCGAAAGGAACACCACATTCAGACTTGCCAGTACACGCTCACGCGAGACGATCGCTACGGCTACCGCGCCTATCCTGCTTTGCGCGGCCCAGTCGCCGTGATTGGAGCCGAAGCCGTCCGCGCGTACCCGCTTGACCAGGCTTTTGATCAAAGCGTCATTGGAGGCGAGCGCCTTCTGCTCTTCACCGCCCGCGCCCGAGCGCAACAATTCGAGAATATCCTCACGTTCGCCCTCGGGGCACATCGCGAAGTAAGCACGACCGGCGGCCGTGAGCAGAATCGGTAGGCGCCGCCCAACCATCGAACGGTGAAACGACAGCGGACTGAAACGGTGCGTGGTCTCGCGGATGATCATTGCGTCGCCATCCGGCGTGGTCAGGTCCGAAGGCCAGGCCACGCGCTGCAAAAGCCGTCCCATGATGGGCGGCGCGATCGTCGCGATTCGTTCGTCATCTGTAAAACCTTCGCTCAATGAGCGCACCTGAAGCGTCAAACGAAAGCTGTCGTCCGACGCACTGCGTCGCACGAAACCTTCTTCCGTCAGCGTCTCCAGCAGGCGCCGCACCGTGGTGCGATGCAAGCCAGTGAGGTCGCTGATCTGCTGGCTGGTGGCGCGGCCGCTTTCCATTGAATTGAGCGCCTGCAGTACCTGGAGGCCGCGCGAGAGGCCCCGCACGCTCGTGTATTTGGTCACCGAAAAACCTCATTGAATCAATTATGTGCATTCTATGCACATTTTTCAGAAATTGTTGAGGCGACACGGCGCGAGCCATAGACTGCGAGCAAATCAACGATTCAAGGAGACACGAGATGCCGTATCTCGTGAGCGATTTTTTCGCCATGGCGATACGCAATCGTCACACCGTGCTCTCCGTGGATATTTCAAACAAGTCCACTATCTGAAGCGACGGCGCGCAGCGCCGCTCGCGGGAAAGGAGACAGTATGCTTCCAGCCAATGATCCGGCAGCCGCCTGCGGCCGCTGCGAAACCGTGTCAGCCGATGTGGCGATTATCGGCGCCGGCCCGGTCGGTCTGATGATTGCCAATTACCTGGGCTTGCAAGGCGTGCGCGTCGTGCTGCTGGAAAAGCTCGAACAGATCATCGACTATCCGCGCGCCATCGGTCTCGACGACGAAGCGTTGCGCGTGTTCCAGTCGGTCGGCCTCGCCGACGTCCTGTTGCCGCACACCACACCCGACCACTGGATGCGTTTTGTCACGCACACGGGTCATTGCTTCGCATCGATCGAACCACGCACCGACGAGTTCGGCTGGTCGCGCCGCAATGCATTCATTCAACCGCTCGCCGACCGCGTGTTGTACGAAGGGCTGCGCCGTTTCCCGCATGTCGAGGTGTTGTTCGGCACGAGCGTGAGCGCGTTCACGCAGGACCCGGCCGGCGTGACGATTGAAGCGGAAGATCAGAAAGGCCGCCGCCGCACAGTGCGCGCGTCGTACATGGTCGGCGCGGACGGCGGAAACAGTTTGGTGCGCCGCGTGCTCAACGTGCCGTTCGAGGGGCGCACGAAACCGAATCAATGGATCGTGGTGGACGTACGCAACGATCCGATCGGCTCGCCGCACGTCTACATGCATTGCGATCCGAAACGGCCTTACGTGTCGGCAGCGTTGCCGCATGGCATTCGCCGCTTCGAATTCATGGTGATGCCAGGCGAAACCGAAGAAGAACTGTCGAAGCAGGAGAACATGGCCGCACTGATCCGCAAGGTGGTGGCCGATCCGCAGAAAGTGGACTACATCCGCAAGCGCGTCTACACGCACAATGCGAGGCTCGCGAGCACCTTCCGCATGGACCGCGTGCTGCTGGCCGGCGACGCCGCGCACATCATGCCGGTCTGGCAAGGGCAGGGCTATAACAGCGGGATTCGCGACGCCAGCAATCTCGGCTGGAAGCTGGCGATGGTGGTCAAGCAGCTCGCGAGCGACGCGTTGCTCGACACGTACACGGCGGAGCGCCGAGCGCATGCCCGCTCGATGATTCATCTCTCGGAAGTGGCCGGCGACATCTTCGCGCCGACGAGCCGCTTCGGCATCAAATTCCGAGACGCCTTCGTGCGGACCTTCAATGTGGTGCCCGCCATGAAACGCTACTTCGTGGAGATGCGTTTCAAGCCGATGCCGCGCTACGAAACGGGTGTCGTCTTGCTGACGGAGCGCAATCGCAGGCATGGCGTGCTGGCGCGCGTCCTGGAACGCTCCGGTCATTCCGCACCTGGCCGGCTGCTCGGCCTGATGAGCGAGAAGCGCGAATCTCTGCTCGGCCGCCTCGTGTATGGCCGTGACCCGCAGTGTCATTCGCCGGTCGGCCGCATGTTCATTCAGCCCCGTGTGCGTACGGTGGACGGCAGCGTCGTGCGTCTGGATGACGTGCTCGGCAATCGCTTCGCGATCATCGGCTGGGGTTCGGATCCCACGTTCGGGCTGTCGCCGCTCGCGTGCGAAACGTGGCAGCGCCTCGGTGGATGCTTCGTAATCGCGAAGCCCGATATGCAGCTGGCTTTTCATGACGACGTGCCCGAAGGCGTGATCGCCATCGGCGACGTGCAGGGGCGACTGAAGGAATGGTTCTCGCGTGTGCCGGAGTCCGTCGTGTTGCTGCGGCCAGATCGTTTCGTTGCGGGTATGTGTACGCCGCAGCAGGTGTCTGCAGCGATTGGGGAACTGGCCGTCAAGCTGAGCTTCAAGGCTGCGGGACAGCCCGCCGCAGCGGATACAGCGCGTGAGCCGGCCGTCGCATCCGAAAGCATCACCGCGATCGTAGCCGGAGCCTGACATGCCAATACTGCTCGAATGTCTTTCCCATACGCCGCTCAGCGGCTACTATGACCCGGCGCCGGACATCGTCGCTGAAGTCGAGCGGATTCATGCAGCGGCGCGCGCACGCGTTGCCGCCTTCGATCCGGAACTGGTCGTCGTGTTCGCGCCGGACCACTACAACGGTTTCTTCTACGACGTGATGCCGCCGTTCTGCATCGGCGCGTCGGCAAGCGCGATCGGCGACTTCGGCAGTCTGGCAGGCCAGCTTGCCGTCCCCGCCGACACCGCGCTCGATCTCGCGCAAGCCGCACTCGCGGCCGATGTCGACGTCGCCGTGTCGTATCGGATGCAGGTCGACCACGGCTGCGCGCAGGCGCTGGAGTTTCTCACAGGCGCTCTGGATCGTTATCCGGTCGTGCCGGTGTTCATCAATTCGGTCGCACCACCCATGGCGTCATGCCGCCGCGCGCGTTTGCTCGGCGACGCGCTGGGTCGCCGCCTCGCGCGCGCCAACCAGCGCGTGCTGGTGATCGGCTCCGGCGGCATTTCGCACGAACCTCCAGTGCCTGAACTTGCAGGTGCAACGGACGAAGTCGCCGAGCGGTTGATCTCCGGCCGCAATCCGTCGCCAGAATCACGGGCGGCGCGCCAGGCTCGCACCGTCGCGGCTGCTCGCGCATTCGCGGCGGGCGACAGCCGCCTGCATCCGCTCAATCCCGAGTGGGACCGCGCATTCCTGAAGCTGCTTGAGGGGGGTGAACTGCCCGCGCTCGACGGCTTCACCGACACTGCGATCACACGCGACGCCGGCAAGTCCGCGCACGAGGTGCGGACCTGGATCGCGGCATTCGGCGCGCTGCAGGCGTACGGACCGTACCGTGCGACGCTCGATTACTACCGGCCAATCCCCGAATGGATCGCGGGCTTCGGCGCGATGCACGCGCAACCCGTTGCCGAAACCGTCTAACGCTTTATGGAAGTCACCATGAAACATCGAACCCATGCCGAAGCGCTCGCCCTGCGGCTGCGCGAATCCGAACGCACTCGGCAGACCGTTGCACCGCTGCGGGACGACGAGCTATTCACCCATTTGAGCGCGGCCGACGCCGCCGATCTTGCGTACACCGTGCAACAGATCAACGTCGACGCACGCGTGGCCGCTGGCGAACGCATCGTCGGACGCAAGATCGGGCTGACCTCGCCTGCGGTGCAACGCCAGCTTGGCGTCGATCAACCCGACTTCGGCGCGTTGTTCGCGTCGATGGCTCACGGCGACAACCAGCCCATCGCGCTTGGTGAACTGATCCAGCCGAAAGTCGAAGCGGAAATCGCGCTCGTGCTCGAGCACGACCTCACGCATGAAAAGCATACCTACGCCGACCTGATTCGCGCGACGGCCTACGCGGTCGCCGCGATCGAAGTGGTGGACAGCCGCATCGAGGGCTGGAATATCCGCTTCGTCGATACCGTCGCGGACAACGCGTCGAGCGCGCGCTTCGTATTGGGCAGCCGGCCAGTGTTGCTGCGCGATGTCGATCTCGCGGCCTGCGCGATGACGCTTTCGAACGATTCCGAAACGCTTTCGCGCGGCAACGGCGCGGCGTGTCTGGGCAATCCGCTGAACGCCGCCGTGTGGCTCGCGGACCGGATGCAGCAACTCGGCACGCCGCTGCGAGCGGGCGACGTCCTTATGACAGGCGCGCTCGGCCCAATGGTTGCCGTCACGCAGCCCCGCACTTTCAGCGCACAGATTGAGGGTCTTGGCAGCGTTCGCGCAATTTTCTCCGCATAAGCATTCACCCGATTGAGGACTGACATGGCAAGCGAAAAACTCAAGGCCGCGATCATCGGCTCCGGCAACATCGGCACCGATCTGATGATCAAGATCATGCGGCACAGCGAGCATCTGGAAATGGCGGCGATGGTCGGCATCGATGCGGCATCCGACGGTCTGGCGCGCGCCGCGCGGCTCGGCGTCGCGATCACGCACGAAGGCGTGGAGGGACTGACGCGTCTGCCGGTGTTCAACGACATCGACTTCGTGTTCGACGCCACTTCGGCCGGCGCGCACGTGAAGAACGACGCGTTCCTGCGCGCGCTGAAACCGAGCATCCGCCTGATCGACCTGACGCCCGCGGCGATCGGTCCGTACTGCGTGCCGGTTGTCAATCTCGACACGCACCTCGACAGCCTCAACGTCAACATGGTGACGTGCGGCGGCCAGGCCACTATTCCTATGGTCGCAGCGGTGTCTCGCGTCGCGAAGGTGCATTACGCGGAAATCGTCGCGGCGATCAGCAGCAAGTCGGCTGGCCCCGGCACGCGCGCAAACATTGACGAGTTCACCGAAACCACGTCGAAGGCGATTGAAGTCGTCGGCGGTGCCGCGAAGGGCAAGGCGATCATCGTGCTCAATCCGGCCGAGCCGCCGGTGATGATGCGCGACACGGTCTACGTGCTGTCCGAACTCGTCGATCAGGCGCGCGTGGAAGCATCGATCGAAGCGATGGCCGCCGCCGTGCATGCATACGTGCCGGGCTATCGTTTGAAGCAGAAGGTGCAGTTCGATGTCATCTCCGCCGATGCACCGCTGAATATTCCGGGCATTGGCCGCTTTAGCGGCCTGAAAACCTCGGTATTCATCGAGGTCGAAGGCGCCGCGCATTATCTGCCGGCGTACGCGGGCAATCTCGACATCATGACCTCGGCCGCGCTCGCGACCGCGGAGCGCATGGCGCAATCCCTCGTGCAGGCCTAAGGAGACTCTTCGCATGGACAAGAAACTCTATATCTCCGACGTGACGCTGCGCGACGGCAGCCACGCGATCCGTCATCAGTACTCGATCGACAACGTGCAGCAGATCGCGCGCGCACTCGACAAGGCGAAGGTGGACAGCATCGAGGTCGCGCATGGCGACGGGCTGCAAGGCTCGAGTTTCAACTACGGCTTTGGTGCGCATAGCGATCTCGAATGGATCGCAGCGGTCGCGGACGTGGTCGAGCACGCGCAGATCGCCACGCTGCTGTTGCCCGGCATCGGCACCATTCACGATCTGAAGGCCGCGTACCAGGCGGGCGCACGCATCGTGCGGGTCGCCACGCATTGCACCGAGGCGGACATCTCGAAGCAGCACATCGAATACGCACGCGAACTCGGCATGGACACGGTCGGCTTCCTGATGATGAGCCACATGACTACGCCGGGGAACCTCGCAGTCGAAGCGAAAAAGATGGAGAGCTATGGCGCGACGTGCATCTACGTGGTCGACTCGGGCGGCGCGATGAACATGAACGACGTGCGCGCGCGCTTTCGCGCGTTGAAAACGGTGCTGAAACCCGAGACGAAAACCGGCATGCACGCGCATCACAACCTGAGCCTCGGCGTCGCGAACTCGCTCGTCGCAGTGGAGGAGGGCTGCGATCGTGTCGATGCGAGCCTCGCCGGAATGGGCGCGGGCGCGGGCAACGCGCCGCTGGAAGTATTCATCGCTGCGGCCGAGCGCGCCGGCTGGCATCACGGCACCGATCTCTACACGTTGATGGACGCCGCCGACGACATCGTGCGCCCCTTGCAGGACCGTCCGGTACGCGTGGATCGCGAAACATTGGCACTTGGCTATGCGGGTGTGTATTCAAGCTTCTTGCGTCATTCGGAAGTGGCCGCGAAGAAGTACGGCCTGAAAGCCGTCGACATTCTGGTCGAGCTTGGCAAGCGGCGCATGGTCGGCGGCCAGGAAGACATGATCGTCGATGTGGCGCTCGATCTGAAACGCGCGGCCAGCGTCTAGCGATTTTTAGAAACCTGCCGGCGGCCCGTGCCGCCGTTGACACCACCCAGCGTTATCGCCGCCAAGAGCGATGCTGAAAAGATATTGGAGACCTTTTATGCATCGATCAACCAACACCCGCATCAGCGGCGCCGTCACGATCGGCCTATGCCTGATTGTCGCCTTACTCGAAGGGCTGGATCTGCAATCGACCGGCGTCGCCGCACCGCGTATGGCGCGCGAATTTCAACTCGCTGTCGCGCAGATGGGCTGGGCTTTCAGCATCGGCGCACTCGGCCTGTTGCCCGGTGCGGCGATCGGCGGACGGCTCGCCGACAAGCTCGGCCGCAAGCACGTGCTGATGCTGTCGGTGGCGCTGTTCGGCATCTTTTCGATTGCCACCACGCAGGTGTGGGACCTGAACAGTCTGCTGGCCGCGCGTTTTTTGACGGGGCTCGGTCTGGGCGCGGCAATGCCGAACCTGATCGCGCTGTGCTCGGAAGCCGCGTCGCCGGATCAACGCAACACGGCGGTGGGCGCGATGTATTGCGGCATGCCGTTCGGTGCGGCGCTCGCGGCAGCGATCGGCATCGTGAGTCCGGGTGATGCGAGCTGGCGGCATATCTTTTATGTCGGTGGCGTTGGACCGCTGCTGGTGTTGCCGTTGCTGGCGATCTTCATGCGTGAGTCGGCGCACTTCATTGCCGCGCGCTCGGCAGTGGGCGGCTCGCGTGGTTTGGGCGAAGCGCAGTCCGGCATCGCGCTGGCATTGTGGAAGGAAGGGCGGGCCGGGACGACCGTCGCGTTGTGGATCAGCTATCTGGGCACGCTGATCGTGCTGTACTTCCTGATCAACTGGCTGCCGTCGCTGGTGCTTAGCCGTGGACTCTCACGCGTGCAATCGAGCGTCGTGCAGATGATGTTCAACATCGGCGGTGGCATCGGCGCGATCGTGATCGCAAGCCTGATGGACCGGATCGGCCGGCGTCGCACGGTGACCGGCATGTATCTGGGCATCGCGGCGGCATTGGCGGCGCTCGTCGCGGCGAACGGCGGCGCGTCGATGGCGTGCGGCGGCTTGCTCGCGGGGCTGTTTCTGGTCGGTGGACAGTCGGTGTTGTATGCGCTCGCAAGCAGCATCTATCCAACCCACGTGCGTGGCACCGGCGTGGGCGCCGCGGTGGCGGTGGGGCGCATGGGCTCGATTCTCGGACCGTTGATCGCCGGGCAGTTGCTGGCGATCGGGCAGAGCGCATCCGTGCTGCTGAGCGCGAGCATTCCGTTGATCGCCATTGCGGCGATCGCGGCGTGGCTCGTCGTCGGCAAGTCGGCGTCTGCCTATGCGCCGGCTACTGCGCAATAGCGCTGGTACGCCGCCGAATGCTAATCGCGCGCGACAGAGCGGCGTGCGCGGTCAATCAACTCTCGTCAGATAAAGGAAAGCAACATGACCTCAAATGTATCGGCCATCACCGAAGCGTCGACCAGCAAATTCGTGCGTATCAAGGAAGGTGATCGCGAAGTGCAGTTGCACTACAACGACGCAGGACATGGCGGAGAAACCGTGGTGATGCTGCACGGCTCGGGCCCCGGCGCGAGCGGCTGGGCGAACTTCAACCGCAATGTCGAGCCGCTCGTCGCAGCGGGGTATCGGGTCATCCTGATGGACTGCCTGGGCTGGAGCAAAAGCGATCCGGTCGTATGTGACGGCTCGCGCTCCGAACTCAACGCGCGATCGCTCAAGGGACTGCTCGACGCGCTCGACATTGAACGAGTGCACATCATTGGTAATTCGATGGGCGGTCATAGCGCCGTGGCGTTCGCGCTCGCCAATCCGCAGCGGGTCGGCAAACTGATCCTGATGGGCGGCGGCACCGGCGGCCCCAGTCAGTTCGTGCCGATGCCGACGGAAGGCATCAAGCTGCTGCAAGGCCTGTATCGCGAACCGACGATTGAAAACCTCAAGCGGATGATGAACGTCTTCGTTTTCGACACCAGCGCGCTGACCGACGATCTGATGCAGGCGCGGCTCGACAATATGCTGGCACGTCGTGATCATCTGGAGAATTTCGTGAAGAGTCTCGCGGCCAATCCGAAGCAGTTCAACGATTACGGCCCGCGGCTTGGCGAGATCGCGGCGCCGACGCTGGTGATCTGGGGACGCGACGATCGCTTCGTGCCGATGGATGTGGGTTTGCGTCTGGTTGCCGGCATGCAGAATGCCGAGATGCATATTTTCGGCCGCTGCGGGCATTGGGCGCAGTGGGAACATGCGGAGAAATTCAATCGCATGGTGATGGACTTTCTGGGGCTTTGAGGCGCGACTTACGTCATCCGTAGATCCTTCGCTCAACGAGGACACCTGCAGTCAGCCGAAAGCTATCGCCTGACGCACTACGCTGCACGAAGCCTTCCTCCGTCGACGTTTCCGCTCACAGTCGTGGCCGACGGTCATGCGTGCGAGCGCACCTGACCGATCTTGTCGAGCCCTGCTTCACGGCCTTTCTGTTCGGCGAGCGCTGCACGGCGCCGCCCGAGTTTAGCGGCTCGCCGAAACCTCACGCGGCTGGGGGCTGCTCGCGATGCAATTGAACGCGGAACATGGACGCGGCCGGTGCCGCATTGCAGATGATTGACGACGCGCGCGAAGGGATGACGGAGCGGCGCGTGCGCCGGTTTCTTGCGCGATTCGTCTGCACGATCCCAGTAGGTGAAAACGATGACGTGATTGCTGCACGTTATTCTTGCGCGCCTCAAAATTATGCTAGAAAATCCATTAAAAATCCCACAGACCGTTTTGTGGCATACAAAATTGGCGTGGCGACATTCACAATCCGTATCGGAGACAACGAAATGAAGGAACTGACAGCCCGGAACGTCGGAGCTGGAACTGGCGCCAGCTGGTATCGGAGCTGGTTCCTGCTGCTTCTGGTGCTCATCTATGCATCGAGCTTCGTCGACCGCATCATCATCGCGGTGGTCGGGCAGGCGGTGAAGCTCGAGATGAACCTGAGCGACCTGCAGCTCGGTCTGCTTGGCGGGCTCGCGTTTTCGATTTTCTACTCCCTGCTTGGGCTTCCGATCGCGCGGCTCGCCGATCGCTTCAACCGCGTCACGCTGATAGCGCTGTCGATTGCGGCGTGGTCGGTGATGACCGCGCTGTGCGGCACAGCCGGTGCGTACTGGCAGTTGCTTGCCTATCGTCTCGGCGTTGGCATTGGCGAGGCGGGCAGCACGCCGACCGCGCACTCGCTGATTGCCGACCAGTTCGGCCCGCGCCGCCGCGCGAGCGCGCTCGCGATCTACGCGCTCGGGCCTCCCCTCGGCGTGCTCGCCGGCGCGCTCGGCGGCGGCTGGATGGTACAGCACATGGGCTGGCGGCCGGTGTTCTATGTGGTCGGCCTGCCGGGGCTGGTGTTCGGCCTGATCGCCTGGATCACGCTGCGGGAGCCGAAGCGCGGCGCGGCCGAAGAAAGTGGCGCGCTCACGAGCGCGCTGGTGCCCTCACTGCGCGAAGTGCTCACGGTGCTGATGAAAAGCCGGGCATTCGTGCAGATGCTGCTCGGCACCGCGATCGGCGCGTTCGCGCAGTTCGGCATCAACCTGTTCATCCCGGTCTACCTGACGCGCGTCTACGGGATGGGCTATGCCCAGGCCGGTCTTGTCTTTGGCCTCGTGATTGGTGTCGGTGGCATCGTCGGCAATATGCTCGGCGGCCTGTCAGCCGACTGGGCGAGCGCTAAAGACCGCCGCTGGTATGCGTGGATACCCGCGCTCGGCACGGCGATCGGCTTCCCGCTGATCGTGACCGCATTCATGGTGAACCAGTGGCCGGTTGCCGTGGGGCTGCTCTTCGCCGCCACGATCGCGCTCAACACGTGGAACGGTCCCACCTTTGCAATCGTGCACGGCATCGTCGAGCCGCGCATGCGCGCCACGGCCACGGCTTTCGTGTTCCTGCTCATGAATCTCGTCGGCCAGGGGCTCGGCCCGGCGGCGATCGGCTTCCTGAGCGATCGCTTCACCGACCACCTGTTCACGCTGGGCAAGTTCCATCTGGTTTGCGCGGCGACCGGTGCGCATGGCGCGCATGGTCCGACAGTGGCCCCGCCGGGCCAGTTCGCGGCTGCCTGCCATGACGCGTCGGCCTATGGCATCCGCTACGCAATGCTCGCCGTGAGCGTGGTGCTGATCTGGTCGTCGGTGCACTACTTCCTCGCGTCGCGTCACATGCGTCGCGGCAATTGACGCAAACAGTTTTGAGCAAACGGGAACGCAGCGGGTGGGAATACCTGCAATACATCAAGGAGACGGTAGTGAAAAAGAAGCTGATTATCGGTGCGGTGGCCGCGGCATTAGCGGGCACGGCGCAGGCGCAAAGCAGTGTGACCCTGTACGGGATCATCGACGACGGCATCACGTACGTAAGCAACGCGGGCGGACATTCGCTCTGGAAGCTCGATGACGGCATCAACCAGGCATCGCGCTGGGGCTTGCGCGGCGCCGAGGACCTGGGCGGCGGCCTGAAGGCGGTCTTCACGCTCGAAAACGGCTTCTCGCTCAATACCGGCACGGCAAGCCACGGCGGCGCGCTATTCGGGCGGCGTGCGTACGTCGGCCTGTCGAGTACGACCTTCGGTACGCTGCTCGCCGGGTACGACTACGATTTCATCTACGACTACGTCTCGTACTACACGAATGTCGCGCGGTTTGCGCCTTCGTACGCGTTCCACGGCGCCTATGACATCGATCGTCTCGCGGGCGAGCCGGTCAGCAACATGGTGCGCTATGAAACGCCGAACTGGCACGGCTTCGGCGCGGGCGTGATGTACGGCTTCAGCAACGTCCCGAACGGTTTCGGAGGCACGCCCACGGGTAATCCCCGCGTAATCAGTGCTGGCATCAAATACAGCCCGACAGGCACGTTCGACGCGCCGTACTCGATGGCAGCCGTGATCACCAAGACCGACGGCGGGAACGCCGCGCGCGGTGTCGGCACGATGGCCCAGGTCGCACTGAACGCGAAGTCGATCTATACGGTCGCGGTTGGCGGCCAGGCGAAGGTGACTGACGCGATCTCGCTCAATGGCCTATACACCTACACGAATGCGTCGCAGAGCCCGCGCGGTGTGGTCACCGTGGGCGCCTACGAGCTCGGTGCAAGTTACCGGTTCTCGCCGTTCCTGACCTTGGGTGGAGGTTTCACCTACGTCGACCAGCACAAGCTCGGCAAGTACGACCTCTACAGCCTGGGCCTCGACTACCACTTGTCCAAGCGGACCGATGTGTACCTGTTCGGGACCATGCAGCATGCATTCGCGGGCCAGAAGTATGCGGACAACTTTCTCGTCTCTACGCCTTACTCGGTGCCGGGGGCGGGCGGTTCGCTGTATGGCAACCTCGCGTCCACCAGCTCGAACCAGCTAGCCGTGCAAGCCGGTATTCGCCACCTTTTCTGACGGATGTCCTCGGCGGCGCACAGCGGGAGGCCTCTGCTGTGCCGCCGGCTCCCAGCGGCATCGCGCGTCAGCGCGGCGCCGTTTTTCTCTAGTGCGGTGGACCTGACTAGGCGTGTGGTATACCTGCGAGGTATCATATCGAACTCACGCGATGATGCCGTTCTCCGGTCGCATCGCGGCCCTCGACAACCCATTGCATCCCATCCAATGAGTCAGCCCCCAAAACCGAGCCGCTCGACCGAAGTCAAGGCGATCCTGGAAGCGGAAATCGAGCGAGGCGAGCTCGTACCCGGCGCGGCGCTCGACGAGCGCGCGCTTGCCGCTCGCTTCAACGTGTCACGCACCCCGATCCGCGAGGCACTGCAGCAGCTCGCTGCCCAGCAGTACGTGCAGATCGTGCCGCGCCAGGGCGTGTTCGTCACCAAGATGACGGTGCCTCAATTGCGCGACATGCTTGAACTGCTCAGCGAGCTTGAGGTCGTTTCGGCGCGGCTTGCTGCGCGTCGCATGAACGATGCGCAGCGCGCCGAACTGCAACGCACAATCGACGAAGGTGTCGATGCGCTGAATCAGGGCGACGCGCGCCGTTTCGCGCGCATCAACGTGGATTTTCATGAAGTGATCTGCGCGGCCTGTCATAACGACTATCTTGCCGACCAGATCCGCTCGATTCGCCGTCTGATTTCACGTTACCGCCCCAAGCCGTTCCTTGCGCCGAGCCGGCGCGAGAAGGTGATCGCCGATCACCAGGCGCTCGCGCAGGCGCTGCTTTTGGGCGACGAGATCGCCGCCGGCGATATCATGGCGCAGCATTCGCCAGGTGGCGAGGCAGGTTTCTCCGAGTTTCTTGCGACTTTGCCGGCGGAGTTTTTCAACGATACGCCGGTCGTGCTGTCGCGCGACGCGTCCGCTGCCGAGCTGGCGGATAACACGCAGGGCACCGATTAACCGGACGGATTGCGGGCAATCAATCGGGAATGGGCCGCGGCATTGCGGTGGCCCATCTGCGTTTCGGGCCTGCACCGTCGGTTGCAGGCGCCTGGTCGAGCCTAGAGATCGGCGAAACGCCCGTTCGTGGCGGCAAGCTTTTCCAGCAGCGGTGCCGGCTTCCACCAGTATCCGTACTCCTCGTAAAAGCGCTGCACGTCGCGGTAGACGTTTGCGACACCGATCTGGTCCGCGTAGTACATCGGGCCGCCGCGATGCGCCGGGAAGCCATAGCCTGTCACGTAGACGACGTCGATGTCGCTCGCGCGCAGTGCAATTCCCGCTTCGAGCAGCTTCGCGCCTTCGTTGATCATTCCGTACACGCAACGCTTGATGATTTCTTCGGCCGTAATGGGGCGACGGGTGAGGCCGAGGCGGCCCGATTCCTCGACGATGAACTGCTCCAGTTCGGGATCGCGCTGCGGTTCGCGGCTGCCTGGCTCGTAGCGGTACCAGCCCTTGCCGCTCTTCTGGCCGAGACGGCTCATCTCGACGAGCTTCATGATCAGGTCGCTCCAGCGGCGGTCGGTGGGGCGCGTCGCCATCTGCGCCTTGCGCGTCTGGTAGCCGACGTCGTTGCCCGCCATGTCGTGCACCGCGAAGATGCCCATCGCGTAGCCAAAGTCCCTGAGCGCCGAGTCCACCTCATGCGGTAGCGCGCCGTCTTCCACGAGGAAGTGCGCCTCGCGGTTGTAGCTGCGAAATAGCGCGTTGCCGATGAAGCCTGGATAGATGCGTGCGAGGACCGACACCTTCCCCATGCTGCGGCCAAGATCCATCAGCGTGACGATGACATCGTCGGCAGTCTGCGCTGCGCGTACCACTTCGAGCAGGCGCATCACGTGCGCGGGGCTGAAGAAGTGCGCGCCGACTACGTCGGCGGGGCGCTTCGTGACAGCTGCGATCTCGTCGATGTCGAGGCCCGAGGTGTTGGTGGCGAGGACAGCGCCCGGCTTCGCATACTGGTCGAGTTCGCGGAAAATTCCCTGCTTGAGCGCGAGGTCCTCGAACACCGCCTCGATCACGATATCGGCGTTCTTCACGTCGGCAATCGAGAGCGAGCCCGTGATGCGCGCGAGCCGCTCGTCAGGCACGGCAGGGTCGAGCCTGCCGCGCCTGACGCTGTTTTCATAGTTGTCGCGGATGCGGGCGAGACCCCGCGTCAGGCCGCCTTCATCCGCATCGATCAGGGTGACGGGGATGCCGGCAGCGGCGAGCGCCATTGCGATGCCGCCGCCCATCGTGCCGGCGCCGATCACGGCCGACTGCCCGATCGGGCGCGGCTGGGCGTCGCCGACGGGAATCTGGGCGGCGGTCTTTTCCGCTGCCTTCACGTGTGCGAGCGCCTGCTCGCGCGCGGCCGCTTCCTGCGGGTTCAGTTCGTTTGTTGCATTCATGGTTCGTTGCACCTCAAGCTGGGCTCTTAGGCTGGTCCGGACGGTCGAGCGGCTTCGCCTTGCCGTCCACGAATTCCTGCAGGCGTTTCGCGGTCTCAGGCGAGCGTGCCATGTTCGAGCTCATGTACTCGAGAAACAGACCATCCTCGTGCGAGAGATCGTTCACGCGCGGCAGCAGATTGGTGATGCGCCAGTTCGTGTCGGGCGCGTTCTGCGCGATTTTCGCCGCGAGCTCTTTCGCCTTGGCGAGCGCCTCGCCAGCCGGAGTCAGATAGGTAATCACGTGCTCACGCAGACCTTCCTCGGCTGAGAGCAGGCGGCCCGTCAGCATGAGATCGGCCATCACGCTGTAGCCGATCACGCGCTGGATTCGTACGGTGCCGCCACCGCCCACGAAAATACCGCGCTGGCCTTCGGGCAGGCCGAAAAACGCCGTCGCGTCGCCGACGCGTACGTGCGCGGCGGTCGCGAGTTCCAGTCCGCCGCCGACCACCGCGCCGTGCAGTGCCGCGACAAACGGGATCGGACCGCGTGCGATGATATCGAACACTTCATGCCAGGAGTGGCGGCGACGCTTGCGCGGCGGCGCGCTCTGGGCGGTGGCGCGCGAAAGCGCCTCGCGCAGGTCGAGACCCGCGCTGAAATTGCCTCCGTGCCCGAATAGCACACCGACATCGGCTTCGTCGCCAGCGCGCATGACAGCGTCGCGCAGTTGCACGATCACGTCCTCGTTGATTGCGTTGCGCTTGTCGGCCCGGTTCAGCCCGATCAGCGCGACCGCGCCGTCGAGTTCGTAAGTAACGAGGGTTTGGCTCATTGTGGGTTCCGTTTGTTGAATGTGTAGGTCGCCGCGGCAGCGCGTTACAGGTCGAGCACGAGGCGGCCGCTCGTGCAGCGCGACACACAGACCTGCATGACCTTGCCGCTGGTCTTGTCCGCATCGGACAGGTAAGTGTCGCGGTGATTGATCTCGCCACCGCAGACGCGGGTCGAGCACAATCCGCAGTAGCCGGCGCGGCAGTCATACATGACGTCGACGCCGTTTTCGATAAGGGTGTCGAGCAACGACCGGTCGGCTGGTACGGTGAGCCGTGTGCCCGACTGTTTGAGTTCGACCTCGAAGGCGACGTCGCCTTCCTGAGATGCGGTCTCGGTGAACAGCTCGTAGTGCAGGTCGCACTCGTGCCAGCCGCGCTTGCGCGCGACGGCGAGCACCGCGTTGACCATGCCCGCCGGGCCGCACACATAGATCGGCTGGTTCACCTGCGCGTTTTCAAGCAGCGCGTCGACCGACAGGCGCGCGTTTGGGTCGTCGTCGCTCCACAGCACAAGGCGTTTGCCTGCAAGCGCCCGCAGTTCGTCGACGAACGGCAGTGAGTCACGCGTGCGTCCGCTGAAATGCAATTCGAAGTCGCGTTGCTGCGCGGCAAGCTCGGCGGCCATCGAGGCGATCGGCGTAATGCCGATGCCGCCTGCAATGAGCAGCACAGGCGCTGGTGCGGCGAGCGGGAAGTGGTTGGCCGGGGCGCGCGCGTTGAGTGTCTGCCCGACTTCGAGTGCGTGCATGTGACGCGAGCCGCCGCGGCCCTCGTCCTCCCGCCGGATGCCGAGCCGGTACGCCGGTACGCCGGCGCGCGGATCGACAGACGGGTCCAGGTTGATCAGCGAATAGGAGCGCCATTGCGGCGCGCCAACTCCCGAAAACGGAATTTCGACCTGGATGTGTGCGCCCGGCTCGTAACCGGGCAGCAGCACACCGTCCGCCGCGTCTAGCGTGAACGACCTGATCAGCGGGGTGAGCGTGTCGACCGCGGCGACGCGCAGTGTAAGCAGCGAGGGGGCAAGCATCGAAGTCATTCCGTATTACGTGGTTTCGGTGAGAACTCGCCAATCGGCGCCGGTCGGCAACACACCGCCGACTGAAATGGCGCGCGAGTAATCGAGCTCAGGATTGTCAGCGAGCGTCGGCGTCTTGCCTGCCATGAACTCGCGCGCCGATTTGAGCAGCAGCGTGCGAACGCGCAGCACCGCGCCGTCGGCTGAGCAGAGCTGCTCGTTGGTGCGGTCCGCGATCGGTCCCTGACCGAGGAACATCGCGAAGTCTTCGGTGCCGAGATGCTGGTGGAAGCCGGTCGCGTGACCACGCTTCATGAGATCGCGGTTCTGACCGAAACCGTCGTTGCGCGTGCCCGGCGGCAACGGCGGGAAATTCCACACGTCTGGCGTGGCCGACATGACGGTCATGCCAAGCTTGCGGGTCGGATTGAAGTGCACGAACCACGCACGGTGGGTGACGTCGTCGACGGGCGTCGAAAAGAACACCGTGCTCGGACCAGTTGCGTCTGGCGCGCAGATGATGCCGTACCACGGCATCACGAAGTTGTTCACGCGCGCATAGACCTTCTCGTCGGGCAGGTCGCGCAGCGCGGCGTAGCGGTAGCCATAGGGACGCTCCTCGAATTCGAGACGCGGGGCGAGCGCTCTATTCATGTGCAAACGCTCATTGCCGCCGCCCGCCGTGATCTGCGTGGTCGATTCGTGCAGCACGCCGACGTGCGAAGAATCCATCGAGGCTTCCACACCTTGAACCCAATTGGTCGGCACTTCGGCGCTCGTGACCGAGCGCTGGTCGGCGGCCAGATTCGTGAACGGCAGGTCGGGGAACCGGGGTGGCGTGTCGCCCTTGCCGAGCCAGACCCAGACGATGCCGCCGCGTTCCTCGACGCGGTACTGGCCGGTCTTCACCCGCTTGCAGAACTGAGCCTGATCGCCGACCTGGTTTGGGGCTTCGACGACTTTGCCCTGGACGTCCGTCTTCCAGCCATGGAAGATGCAGCGCAGGCCGTTGTCCTCGTTGCGCGCCATCATCATGGACGTCCTGCGGTGCGGGCAGAGCTCGTCGATCAGGCCGGCTCGCCCGTCGGTGGTGCGAAACGCCACGTAGTTCGTACCAAGCAGGCGCACCAGCACCGGGGCGCCGTCAGCCACGAGGGTGGCCGACGGCACGGCCGGCATCCAGTAGTGCTGGCGGATCATTTCGCCCATCGGCGCACCGTTTTCGACGCGCGTGAGCAGTTCATTTTCTTCGGCGGTCATGGCCATGATCAGGCTTCCTTATAGTTTCGGAAGGCGCGCGGGTAGACGCGCGCGCAGTTGCACTCGAACACGTTCTTGCGCTGCTCATCGGTAAGCCATTCGATGCTTTCGATCACCGGCTTCATGTCGTCGTAGTCGCGTCCGGAGATGGGGTCGCGCGCGCTGCCCGTGCCGGGTTTTTCCGTGCCGAACAACACGTTGTCGGTCCCCGCTACTTTGAGCAGCAGTTCGATCGATTCCTTAGAGTAATTGCAGGTGTCGAAGTAGAGCTTCCTGAGTTGCTGGTCAAAGGTTTCAGGATGGTTGCGGCGCACCGCCCACGAGCGGAAACGTCCCATCTGGTAGGGAATGGCGCCGCCGCCGTGACCAACCACGATCTTCAGGGTCGGATACTTCTTGAACACGTCCGAGTCGAGCAGGGAGATGACCGCGATGTTCTCTTCGTTGATGAACTTCAGTGTGTACGACTCGCGCGGACTGCAGCTGCCGGCTGAGTGGATCAGTGCGGGCACGTCAAGCGCGGTCATCGCTTCATAGAGCGGATGCCAGAATGGGTCGCCGAGCCCTGGCGGCGTCGGGCCTTCCGATTCGGTCGGGTCCGGGTTCAGCAGACAGCCCACGAAACCCAGTTCGTTCACGCAGCGCTCGAGCTCCGCCACAACGCGTACCTCCGGCGACTCGTTCATGAACTGCGGCAGGCCCGCCACGCCGCGAAAGCGGTCCGGGAACATCGCGACGTAGCGCGCGATCAGGTCATTGCAGTGGCGCGACCAGAGTTCGGTCACGCGCGCGGGCTTGACCGAATGCATCTGAAGATAGGGGCGCGGCGAGATGAACTGCACGTCCGTGCCGACCGAGTCCATGCTACGCACAAGTTCTTCAGCGACCTTGCGCAACGACGCGTCCGGCACGTTGGGTTTGGTCGAAGGGTTGGCGCGTCCGCCGATCAGTTCCGCCATGTAGCGGAAGCTTTCGGGCGGCATGACGACGTGGGCGTGGGAATCGATAATCACGTTGGGGCCTTTGTGAATGAGGGGAAGCACTGCGTTGAAGGGATCCGCCGGGCGTTCAGGAGGCCACGGCGATGGTTTCTAGCTGCAGCGCCATGTTGTGCTGCAGGTCGTGCACGACGATATGGCGTGCTGGCCGCTGTGCTGGGTCAGGCCAGCACGCGAGCCAGTGCGCGTTGATGTGCTCGCGGACCGAATCATCTTTCACGTACACCGTGAGTTTCACGACGTCTGCGAGCGTCGCGCCGCCTGCGTCGAGAAAACGCCGGAGGTTGTCGAACGCGAGTCGGGTCTGATCGGCGGGATCGGCGGCGAGGCGACCGGTCGCCGGATCCTTGCCGGCGATCGCCGACGAGCAAAGCACGTTGGCGACGCGCGCGCCGACCGGGATTGGCGCATTGTGTGCGAGACCGGGGACGTCGATGGAACGGGGCATGATTTCTCCGTAGGGCTGGTTGAGGACGGCTCGGTTCAGTCCGTGCCGACATCGAAAAAGTGGCGTGGTACCGCCGCAAGGAACTCCGAGAAGCCTGTCGTGCCTGCCGGTACGTGACGCCGCATGGCCTCGGCGGCTTTCGCTTCGTCACCGGCCCGGATCGCGCGGGCGATCTCGAAGTGCTCCTGCAGCGAGCGGCTGATCTGGGCGCGGTGGCGCAGGTCGGCCACGCGATAGCGAGCCGACTGGCGGCGCGCGGCGCGAATCTGCTCGGCGAGGCACTCATTGCGGCTGCCGTTATAGATCGTGTCGTGGAATAGCGCATTGGCGTGCGCGTACTCAGCTGTGTCGCCCTCGACGGCCGCCTGCTGGCAGGCCAGCAGCGCGCGGTCGAGCGCTTCGTGTAACGCATCGCCCGCACGCCGCGCGCAAAAGCGCGCGCACAGCGCCTCCAGCTCGCCGATGTACTCGAGCATCGAGCGCACTTTGGCGATCGACAGCCGCGCCACGGTAATGCCCTGGCGCGGCGAGATCACAACCAGATCGCGCGCTGCGAGATGCTGAAGCGCCTCGCGGACGGGGGTGCGCGAGACGTTAAAGCGCGCGGCGAGCGCGCGCTCGTCGATCGTTGCGCCCGGGGCGAGGTCGCCCGCCTCGATCTCGGCCTGCAGCGTCGCGCGAATGTCGTTCGCAAGGCTGGCCCGCAGGCGCGGCGCCGCTTCCGGCATGCTGGGCATTCCGCCTTCGCGCTCAACGGACAGGTCGACGACAGATTTCATGGCAGGGACGGTCGCTGTTCAGGTGCCTTAAATATACCAATAGTTTGTTGTGGTATTCAAGATGAGGTTATTTTTATGCCTCGTTGCCCGACGGCAGACGTGCCGTGAGTTTTGAAAAATATTATTTAAAATCAATATATTGGAAGCATTGAATTCCTCCGCCTGGTCTTCGGTAGGGGAAAACACCAACACAATAAAACTGCCTGTGGTGTATTGAATGGCCGCTTTTGGTATGCCAGAATGCACACATCCGACATGATCCCGGTGCACAAGCAGGGATCTCAATCAAGAAGAGGCATGACCTGATGAGTAAGTCACTCTCCGACGCCGCCGGCGTGCTGTCCGTCGAGCGCGTGCTCAAGCCGAGATCGATCGTGATCGTCGGTGCTTCTGCCGACCCGCGAGCGTTTGGCAATTTCGTGCTGCAAAACCTTGAACGGTTCGGCTATGCGGGCGAGATCCATCTCGTTTCGCGCAGTAGCCAGGAAATCAACGGCCGCCGGTGCGTCAACAGCGTCGACGCGCTGCCCGAGGGCATCGATCTCGCGGTGCTCGCGATACCGGAATCAGGCGTGCTCGATGCGGTCCGTACGCTCGGTGCTCGCAAGACCGGAGCGACGGTGATCTTCGCTTCGGGCTATGCCGAAGCGGGCGAGGAAGGCCGTGCCAGGCAGGAGGTCTTGATCGAAGCGGCGAACTCGATGGGCATGGCGCTGATCGGCCCGAACTGCATGGGCTTCACCAACTTTGAGGCAGGCGTGCCGGTCACCTTTGAGGCGATCGCGCCGTATCCGTGCGCGGGCCGCAAGGGCGTCGGCGTGGTCGCGCAAAGCGGCGCGATGGCCGCGAACCTGCGTGATGCGTTCATGGGGCGCGGGCAGCCGATCACGGCGGCTGTGTCGACGGGCAATGAAGCCGTCCTCGGTATCGAGGACTACCTGGCCTGGTTCATTGGCGACGCGCAAACGAGCGCGATCGCGGTGTACGCCGAACAGATCCGCCGTCCGCAAACCTTTATCAAGCTGGCGCGTGAGGCGCGCGCGGCCGGCAAGCCGATCGTGATGCTCATGCCGGGCAAGAGCGCCCGAGCACGCGAAGCAGCGCAGTCGCACACCGGCGCGCTGGCCGGTGATCACGCGACCACGAGTGTGCTGCTCTCGCGGGAAGGCGTGGTGATGGTGGACACGCTCGACGAGCTGTTCGACACCACGACGATCCTCGCGCGTTTCCCGGTGCCGCCCGCAGCGGGTACGGCCGTGATGACCGCGTCGGGCGCCGTGAAGAATATCGTGCTGGACTTCGCCGACGACATCGGCCTCACCTTGCCGGCCTTGACCGGGCCGACAATTGAGAAACTGACAGCGTTGCTGCCGGACTTTGCGGTGGCCGACAATCCGCTCGACTACACGACGATCGGTGTGCGTAACCCCGGCCTGATCGGAGAGCTTATCGACACGGTGCTTGCCGATCCGAACGTCGGCAGCCTCGTGCTCGCGATCATGGGCGGCCCGCCGATCGCGCAGCGAGACAAGGCGGATCACCTGGTGCCGGCGCTCGCGCGCGCCACCAAGCCGGCTGTGCTGGCGGTGTTGGGCGACAACAACGTGCTCGAGCCATTTTTTGTCGAAGCGATCGCCGCGAGCGGCGTTCCGTTCTTCCGCTCACCGGACCGAGCGCTGCGTGCCTGTGCGCGCGTGGCTACCTACGGCGAATCGCTACAGCGTGCGCAGCGCGCACAAACGGCAGATCCGGTCGCGATCCCGCTGCCGGGTCCCGTGCCGGCAAATGGCATCTTTGCGGAGTATCAGGGCAAACAATGGCTCGCGGCGGCCGGCTTGCCGGTGCCTGCAGGGCGTCTTGCGAAGTCGCTCGACGACGCGTTGAGGATTGCTGACGAAATCGGCTACCCGGTAGTACTCAAGGCCCAGGCGAGCGAGCTGCCGCACAAGAGCGACGTGGGAGGCGTGGTGGTTGGCCTCGCGGATGCAAACGCGCTGCGCGCGGGCTGGGACAAGCTGCACGCGAGCGTGGCGTCGCATCGGCCCGGCGTGGTGCTCGATGGCGCGCTCGTCGAGGCGATGGGACCGCGCGGCCTCGAACTCGTGGTTGGCGCCAAGCGTGACGCGGAGTGGGGGCCGGTCGTGCTGATCGGTCTCGGCGGGATCTGGATCGAGGTGCTCAAGGATGTGCGCCTGATTCCGGCCGACATGACCGAGGCTGACATCGTGGTCGAACTACGCCGCCTCAAGGCCGCCGCGCTGCTCGACGGCGTGCGCGGTGCGGAAGGTGTGGACGTGGATGCAATCGCGAAGGCCGTGGCCGCGATCGGCGCACAGATGCGCGCGAACCCGCAGATCACGGAGATCGACGTCAACCCGCTCGTGGCGTACCCGGACCGCGTCCTGGCGCTCGACGCACTGGTCGTGTGCGGCGCGCGCGACAGCGCGCACTAATCATAAGGATGATGAATCAATGAGACTGGAATTCTCCGCAGAGGACGACGCATTTCGCGCCGAGGTGCGCGAGTTCGTCAGGCAGAACCTGTCGCCCGAACTCAGGCGCAAGGCCGAACTCGGCCTGCGTCTCGAGCGTACCGACTATGTCGAATGGTTCACGCGGCTTTACGAGCGTGGCTGGATCACGCCATCCTGGCCGCAGGAGGCCGGTGGCCCGGGCTGGACCCCGCTGCAACGGTACATTTTCGACGAGGAAACGCTGGTTGGTGGCGCGCCGCGCATTATCGCAAGCGGCATCAACATGCTCGGTCCCGTGCTCCACGCGTTCGGTACGCCCGAGCAGAAGGAACGCTATCTGCCCGCGATCCGCCGCAGTGAAACGTGGTGGGCACAGGGCTTTTCGGAACCCGGCGCGGGTTCGGACCTCGCGAGCGTGCGCACCACAGCGGTGCTGACCAGGGACAAGGACGGCGATCATTTTGTCGTCAACGGCCACAAGGTCTGGACCTCGTATGCGCACTGGTGCGAGATGATGTTCGCGCTCGTGCGCACCGATCCCGATGCGAAGCCGCAGGAAGGCATTTCGTTCCTCCTTATCGACATGAAGTCGCCGGGCGTCGAGCTGCGCCCGATCCGGATGCTCGAAGGCGGCACCGACCTCAACGAGGTCTATCTCGACAACGTGCGTGTGCCGGTCGAGAACCTCGTCGGCGAGCTCAACAAGGGCTGGTCCTACGGCAAGTATCTGCTCGGTCACGAGCGCACCGGCATCGCTGGGATCGGCTCGTGCAAGCAGCAACTCGCACGTGTCAAGGCTCTCGGCAAGCAGCAGGACCTCGCGGGCGATCCGCTGTTCGAGGCGCGCGTGAGCCGCTTCGAGATCGAACTGATGGCGCTCGAATTCACTGGCCTGCGCATGCTGAGCGCGAACCAGCAGAGCCGCGTGCCGGCAGTCGAGGCATCGATGCTCAAGGTGCGCGGCACTGAACTGCGCCAGTCGATCTACGCGCTGCTCACAGAAATCGCAGGACCGCACGGCGTGCCATTCGACGAAGCGGCGCTGCTCGACCAGGCTGGCCATGAGCTGCCAGGCCCCGACGACCTCATCGCCGTAGCGGCCAATTACTTCGACGCGCGCAAGCTGTCGATCTACGGTGGCACCAACGAAGTGCAGCGCAATCTGATTAGCCGCGCGTTCTTCAATGCCTGAACCTGGACACGATAAAACATGGACTTTTCTCTCACTGAAGATCACATCGCGCTCCAGGATGCGGTACGCCGCTTCTGCGACGGCGAATATCCCGCGCATCAGCGCGGCAATGCCGAGGACGCGGCGCTCGCCGCCCGTCGCCGCCGCGGGCTCGCCGAACTCGGCGTGACCGGGCTCACCATCGATGCGGAACACGGCGGCAGCGGCTATGGCGCAGTTGAAACGATGCTCGTCGCCCAGCAACTGGGCCGCGCGCTCGGCGGCGCGGGTTGGCTTGCGAGCGGTCTGCCGGCCGCGGCGTTGATCGGCGCGGCCGGCAGCGTCGAGCAGTGCGTCCCATGGCTCGAAGCGGCCGCCACCGGCGAGAAGGTGCTCGCGTTTGCGGTCGGCGAAGCCGATGCGCGCTACGACATCGCGCGGCTCGCGGTGCCTGCGAAGGAAACCGGTATCGGCTGGCGCATCGACGGCACCAAGACGCTGGTATTCGACGGTGCAATCGCGGACGCATTCGTGGTCGCTGTGCGCACCTCGGGCGAGCGCGGCGATCAGCATGGCCTCTCCCTGTTCCTCATCGACGCGAAGACAGCAGGCATCGCGCTGCGGAGCTTTGCGACGATCGATGCACGCGAAGCGGCACACGTCACGTTCTCGAACGTGGTCGTGAACAAGGACGATCTGATCGGCGAAGCCGGCGAAGGCTACGGACTGATCGAAGCGGCGCTCGACCGCGCGAACGCTGCGTTGTGCGCGGAATCGGTCGGTGCGCTGGAAGCACTGCTCGAGTTGACCGCAGAGCATCTCAGGACACGCACGCAGTTCGGCGCGCCGCTCGCGAAGTTCCAGGCGCTGCAACACCGCGTCGCCGACCTGCTGATCGCGCTCGAACAGGCGAAGTCGATGGCGTGCGCGGCCGCAGTGGCGGTCGACGAGAACGACCCGCAGCGCCGAGCCCGTTTCGTGTCGGCTGCAAAGGCCTTCATTGGCGACGCGTGCCGTACCGCCGGGGAGTGGGCAATCCAGCTGCACGGCGCGATGGGCATGACCGAGGAATGCCGCGCGGGCCATTACGCGAAGCGCATGTTTGCGATCAACATGACCTACGGCGACGCCAGCTGGAACCTGAATCGTTTCACGGCCCAGCGCCTCAGCAAGGAGGCCGCATGAGCCTGAATGGACAAGCGTACATCGTGGGTGCCTATGAGCACCCGACACGAAGGGCCGACGACCTTTCCGTGGCGCGTCTGCATGCCGACGTCGCAAAGGGCGCGCTTGAGGACGCGGGCCTGACGAAGGACGACATCGACGGCTACTTCTGCGCGGGCGACGCGCCGGGCCTCGGCACGACCACCATCGCCGAATACCTCGGCCTGAAGCTGCGCCACGTTGATTCGACCGAGTGCGGCGGGTCCGCGCCGATCCTGCACGTCGCGCACGCGGCCGAGGCGATCGCAGCCGGCCGCTGCAATGTCGCGCTGATCACGCTGGCCGGCCGCCCGCGTGCGGCAGGTGCCGCGCTCTCGCTCAGGGCGCCGGACCCGGATGCACCCGAAGTCCAGTTCGAGTTGCCGTTCGGCCCAGCCACGCAGAATCTGTACGGGATGGTCGCCAGGCGGCACATGTACGAATACGGAACCACGAGCGAGCAGCTCGCGTGGATCAAGGTCGCGGCGTCGCACCACGCACAGTACAACCCGAACGCGATGCTGCGCAACGTCGTGACCGTCGAGGACGTGGTCAATTCGCCATTGGTCGCCGATCCGCTGCATCGTCTCGACTGCTGCGTGATGAGCGACGGCGGTGGTGCGCTCATCGTCGCGCGTCCTGAAATTGCGCGGCAACTCAAGCGCCCGCTCGTCAAGGTGCGTGGCGCGGGCGAGGCCCCGAAACATGCTGCGGGCGGCAAGATCGACCTGACCTGGTCGGCGGCGAAGTGGTCGGGCGCGGCAGCGTTCGCGGAAGCGGGCGTGACACCGGCCGACATCAGGTATGCGTCGCTCTACGACAGCTTCACCATCACCGTGCTCATGCAGCTGGAAGATCTCGGCTTCTGCAAGAAGGGCGAGGGCGGCAAGTTCGTGCAGGACGGCGGTCTGATCTCCGGCGTCGGCAAATTGCCGTTCAACACCGACGGCGGCGGGTTGTGCAATAACCATCCGGCGAACCGCGGTGGGGTCACGAAAGTGATCGAGGCGGTACGCCAGCTGCGTGGCGAGGCGCATTCCGCCGTGCAGGTGCAGAACTGCCACCTCGCGCTCGCGAGCGGCATCGGTGGTGCACTCGCGTCACGTCATACGGCCGCTACGCTCATTCTGGAACGGGTATAACGATGACGACTATTCAGAATCCGGCGGCCGACAAGGCCGCGAACAAACCCCCGAAGCCCACCGGTCCGCGTCGCATTGCCGCACCACGCGCGCTGCCGGAGGCACTGCCGTTCTGGGACGCGGCCAGCAAAGGCCGCCTGCTCGTGAAACGCTGCACGGACTGCGGCGAAACACACTACTACCCACGTGACATCTGTCCGCACTGCCTTAGCGCGAACACCGAATGGATCGAATCGACGGGCAAGGGCACGATTTACTCGTTCAGCACAATGGGCAAGGACGAAGCGCGCTACACGCTCGCCTACGTGACGCTCGACGAGGGCGTGACGATGCTTACCGATCTCGTCGACTGCGATCCTGCCGCGCTTGAAATCGGCCATCGCGTTCAGGTGATCTTCAAACCGAGCGACGGCGGCTATCCGGTTCCGATGTTCACTCCGGCCTGAGGCATAACACATGACTAACGAATCCAACGGCGACTGGACGGCGGGCACCCCGCGTAAAGGCGCCCTGTCGCGCTTCACGATCATCGACGCAACGCGTGTACGCGCCGGCCCGACCGCCATGCGTCTGTTCGCCGACATGGGCGCGCGCGTGATCAAGGTTGAGATTCCGCCGGGCGCGCCGGGCGGCGACGACATGATCGGCGGACGCGATCACAATCGCGCCGATTACGAAAATCTGCATCGCAACAAGGAAAGCCTCACGCTGAACATGAAGGACCCTGCCGGCCGCGAAATTCTTCACGAGCTGATCCGGCGTGCCGACGTGTTCATCGAGAATTACCGTCCCGATGTGAAGCACCGCCTCGGCATCGGTCCCGACGCGCTGTGCGCAATCAATCCGCGGCTCGTGTACGCGAGTATCTCGGGCTTCGGCCAGGACGGTCCGTATGCGAACTGGCCCGGCTTCGACTCCATCGCGCAGGGCATGGGCGGCCTCATGAGCGTGACGGGCAAGCCAGGCGAAGGTCCGATGCGCGTCGGCATTCCGATTGCGGACCTGTGCGCAGGCCACTTCTGCGCGATGGCGATTCTGACCGCATTGCTCGAGCGGGAAGCATCGGGCGAGGGGCAGTGGGTACAGACATCGCTACTCGAAGCGCAGCTCGCCATGCTCGACTTCCAGGCGGCGCAATGGCTCGTGGACAGGAAAGTGCCGGAGCAGGTGGGCAATGAGCATCCGCTCACGGTGCCGACCGGCGTATTTGCGACTCAGGACGGCTACCTCAACCTCGCCGCGATCGGCCAGACGATGTGGATGCGTTTGTGCGACGCGCTCGGTCTCGAGGATCTTGCACGGGCACCGGGCTACGACTCGGACCCGGCCCGCGTCGCGAACCGTGACGCGGTGAACCAAGCGGTCAGCGAGGTGTTCAAGACGCGCACGACGAAGGAATGGACCGAAATCCTGCTTAAGGCCGGTGTGCCGTGCGGCCCAATCTATGGGATCGATGAAGTGTTCGACGACCCGCAGGTCAGGCATCTCGGCATTACCTGGCCCGTCGATCTGCCGGGTAAAACCGGAGCCGCGTTGGTCGGGCAGCCGTTCCGGCTGTCGCGCTACCCGCGCGAAGCGGCGCCACGCCTTGCGCCCGAACAGGGCGAGCACAGCCAGGCAATCCTGCAGGAGCTCGGCTACTCAGACGAGCAGATCGAACAATGGCGCAAAGCGTCCGTAGTCTGAACGTCGCGCAACTCACGAGAGAACGGAAGGACAAGATATGGCACGTTTGGTGGCCGCATTCGGTTCATCGCACAGCATCATGCTGGTGTCGCAGCGCGAAGATTGGCAGCATGGCTTCCGCGCAGTTGACCCGAAGAACCCGCATTACTTCGACAGGGCGGGCGATCACGTCACTTATAACGATTTGCTCGAACGCGCGCCGGCTGACGCCGAGACGATGGTCACGCCTGAAAAGATGGGTGAGCGCTACGATCAGGCTGAAGCAGCGATGGACGAGTTGCGCGAGCGCATTCGTGCCGCCCGGCTCGATGTGCTGATCGTCGTCGGCGACGACCAGACCGAGTTGTTCCGGACAACGAATAACCCGGCGTTCGCGATCTACTACGGCGAGACGATCCGCAACGCGAAACGTGTGACTGGCGAGAACGACAGCTGGTACGCACGGGCGCGGACCATGCGGCAGGAGCCCGATGTCGACGTCGACTATCCCGTCAGATCGGACATGGCACGCTGGATGATTCGCGAACTCTGTGAACGCGACTTCGACATGGCGGCAATGGACGGTCTCGAGCGCAACCAGTACGAAGGCCACGCGTTCTCGTTCATTCATCGCCGCTATCTGCAGGGCCTCGACCTGCCGGTCATTCCGGTGATCGTGAATACCTTTGATCCGCCCAATCAGCCCACGCCGCGTCGCTGTATCCAGCTCGGCGCTGCGTTGCGGGAGCTGATCGAGGCGTACCCCGAAGACCTGCGCGTGGGTGTGCTCGCCTCGGGCGGCCTGTCACACTTCGTGGTCGACGAGGAACTCGACAACGGCATCATCGACGCAATCCGCCGCAAGGACAGTGCCTGGCTCGCCGCGCTCGATCCGAAGCAGCTGCAGGCGGGCAGCTCGGAGATCCGCAACTGGATCATCGCAGTCGAAGCGGTCAAATCGCTCGACCTCGAATGGGTCTCGTACACGCCGGGATATCGCAGCCCCGCACTGACCGGCACCGGACTGTGTTTCGCCGCATGGCGCACGCTGGCCTGACCTGGCTTCCTGCCGCAGTGAAATCTACGGAAAACAACCAACATGACTGACCTGAATGTACAGCGCCTGCGCCGGCTCGATTGCTGCGCCGTGTCGGACGCACTCGACAAACTCAAACTGCCCGGTGTCGTGAGCGGACTGCCGCAGCGCTCGGGCCAGGGGCGGATCGCGGGCCGCGCAATCACCGTGAAGCTTGGCACCGGCGAAGCGACGCCGGGACCGCCAGTGCACCTCGGCTGCACGGCAATCGAACAGGCCAATGGCGAGAATGTGATCGTGGTCGAACAGCGCAGCGGTGTCGAAGCCGGCTGCTGGGGCGGTCTCCTCTCGCTCGCGGCGAAAGTGCGCGAGGTCGCGGGCGTGGTGGCCGACGGCCCGGTGCGCGATATCGACGAAGCCATCGCCTATGAACTGCCGGTGTTCAGCCGCGCAACCACGGCGCGCACGGCGCGCGGCCGCGTGGTCGAGAAGGGCACCAACGTGCCGGTGCAGATCGGCGAAGTGCAGGTGGAGGCAGGCGACTATGTCGTGGCCGACAACAGCGCCGTGATCTTCATCCGCGCCGGTGACATCGGCATCGTGCTCGACACTGCCGAGACGATTGTCGCGAAGGAAGCCGCGATGGCCAAGGCGATCCTGTCTGGCTCGCCGGTCGGGAAAGTGATGGGTGGCAACTACGAACACATGCTCAAGTGAGCACATTCACAATCCACAAGGATACGTAACATGACGAATGACAATCGCAACGTCGAACGCGCGGGCAAACTCGATACGGCCACCCTCTCGGATGCACTCGACAAACTCGGCATCACGGGGCAGTGCTACAGGATCAAGGCCCGCAGTACGCACTTCAGGCTCGCCGGGCGCGCCTGGACACTCAAGTACGGTCCTGCCTCGAACCCGCCTGGGACGGTCGGCGACTACATCGACGACGTGCCGCCCGGCGCGATCGTCGTGCTTGACAACGGTGGGCGCGCAGACGCGACCGTCTGGGGCGACATCCTGACCGAGATCGCACACCGTCGCGGCCTGGGCGGCACGGTGATCAATGGCGTGTGCCGCGACGTCGCCCTGTGTCTGAAGCTCGGCTATCCCGTGTTCAGCCGCGATCACTGGATGCGTACAGGCAAGGATCGCGTGCAGGTCGAAGCGACCAACATTCCGGTCAATATCGGCGAGGCACGCGTTCAGCCTGGTGACATCCTGCGCGGGGATGCCGACGGTGTGATCGTGATCCCGCGCGAGCATGAGGACGCTGTGCTCGACGCGGCCGAGACCGTCCAGCATGCAGAGGACGCAATCCGCGAAGCCTGTCGCGGCGGCATGCGTCTGGACGAGGCGCGCAAACAGTTCAAGTATCACCAGTTGCAGACTCGGGGGAAATAAACATGAAAGAACACGATTCGGCAACGACGGTGCGCACCGCGATTGAACGCGTCGAGGCGAGCGTGGTCGAGACCGCGCGCACGTTGCCTGCGGCGACGCTGCACGAAGCCGGCGGCAAGGTCGGTGCGCTGCCGGCGGCGATCAGGCCTGTGGCGCCGGGCTTCAGAATCTGTGGCGCGGCAATTACCGTGCATTCGCCCGGCGGCGACAACCTATGGCTACATCGCGCGCTTGTGCTCGCGCAACCGGGCGATGTGCTGGTGGTCTACACCAGCGGCATCTACGAGCATGGCTACTGGGGTGAAGTCATGACAACCGCGGCAAAGGTGCGCGGTCTCGCCGGTCTCGTGATCGACGCTGCTGTGCGCGACGCGGACCTGCTCGAGCAGATCGGCTTCCCGGTGTTTTCGCGCGGCCTGTCGATTCGTGGGACGGGCAAGGATTATGGTGCGATTGGCTGGATCAACGAACCGGTGTTGATCGGTAACGTAACGGTCAACGCGGGCGACCTGATTGTCGGCGACCGGGACGGCGTCGTTGCCATCCCGCGTGCGCGTGCGGCGGACGTAGTCGAGATGGCCGCGAAGCGCGAGGCCGATGAGGCCACGATCTGCAAGCGCATTGAGTCGGGCGAGACGACCATGCAGATCTACAACTTCCATTGATCTCTAGATGACCCCGAAGCCCGTCACCCATTCGTCCGGCTTTGCGCCGGAACTCACCGTCGCCGGTCCGATAGCGACGATCACGCTGCGTCGCCCCGAGATGGCGAACCGTCTCGAACCGGAAGACCTCGCGACGCTGCGCAGCTTCATCCGCGACGTAGACGCGCGGCGCGACGTGCTCGTACTGCGGCTATGCGCCGAAGGCCGGCACTTTTGCGCTGGCTTCAACATTGGCAGCATTGGCGACGGCGACGCGGGCGCGAGCTTCGAGGTGCTCGCCAACGAGCTGGAGCGCGCGCGGCCGGTGACGATCGCAGCGATCAACGGTGGCGTGTACGGCGGCGCAACCGATCTCGCGCTCGCCTGCGACTTTCGGATCGGCATTGAAACGAGCCAGATGTTCGTGCCGGCTGCGCGGCTTGGCCTGCTGTTCTATCGCGACGGCCTGCAGCGCTATGTTTCGAGGCTCGGACTGAATACGGCAAAGAAGCTGCTGCTTGCGGCCGCGACGTTCGATGCCGCGCAGATGCAGGCCTGCGGGTTTCTCGATGCGGTGGTGGCGCCAGCCGCGCTGCGCGACGAAGTCGAACGCCTAAGCGGCGACCTGGCCGGGATGGCGCCGCTGGCGCTGCTCGGCATGAAGAAGCACCTGAACCGGATTGCATGCGGCACGCTAGACGAAGACGAGTTCTGGCGCGACGTCACGCAGGCGGACGCATCGCAGGACCTGCGTGAAGGCGCGCTGGCGTGGCAGGAGAAGCGCAAACCGGTGTTTCGCGGCGAATAGGCTTCGAAGCAATGCGAAAAGCGCTTGGGCTTCGAACCCCAAGCTGCCTCGAAAATAGGAGACCATCAATGGAAATCGACGAGAAACAGACTCTCGCGCGCCTGTACGGCACGAACGGCTCGCTGCCGGCGGTGACGACAACGCTTGGCGGGAGATTCCTGTCACTTGTAGACGGCACGCTTGAGGCGCAGTACGTGGGCGCGCCGGCGTTCCTTAACCCGGCGGGTCAGGTGCAGGGCGGCATGCTGTGCGCCATGCTCGACGACGTGACGGCGACGCTCGTGACGTCGACACTGGCTGAAGGCGAACAGTGCGCCACGCTTAGCCTGAACAGCTCGTTCCTGCGGCCCGCGAAGCCCGGCAGCCTGGTTGGCCGGGCGACGCTGGTGCGCAGGGGGCGCGGTGTGTGCAACGTGAACGGAGAGCTGTGGCAGGACGATAAGCTCGTTGCAACGGCGTCGGCCGTATGCATGATCGTCGCGCGTTGAGTTCGGCGCGCGCGTCGGGCCGAACTGTATTGCCTTCCTCATCTATGAAGATGACATTGAACCGCAAGCTTCTTTCGATGATCGCCTTGCTGTGGATCGGCCTCGTGCTGATCGGCGCGTTTGGCGCGTGGCAGGCGCGCTCGTCCATGCTCGCCGATCGCAGCGAGCAGTTGCGGGCGCTCGTGCAGCAGGCCCAGAGCCTCGCCGGCCACTACTATGGGCTCGCGCAGCAGGGTGCGCTGAGCGACGCGGACGCGCGCAGGCAGGCGTTGGCGGTGTTGGCCGACCTGCGCTATGGTGAGGACGGCTATGTGGCGATCATCGATTCGCATCTCGTGATCGTGATGAATCCGTTCCTGCCGCAGATGACCGGCAAGGATGCCAGCCGGATGATGGATGGAGCCGGACAGCCGTTGTTTCCAAAGCTGGTCGCTGCCGGCGATCGGCCTGGCGGCGGCTTTGCCGACTACGTGGGCCGCAAGCCCGACAGCGACCTTCGCGCAGTCAAGACCAACTACGTGGCGCACTTCGCACCGTGGGACTGGTACATCGCGACTGGCATGTACATGGACGATATCGATCACGAGTTCTACGCCAGTCTGGCGCGCTGGCTCGCCGTCACTGCGGTCCTTGCCGGCGTCTCCACGCTGGTGATGGGCTTCGTGGTGCGTAGCGTTCTTGGTGCGCTTGGTGGCGAAATGGAAGTGGCGGTCGCCGCGGCGCAGCGGATTGCGCAGGGCGACCTCGGCGCCAACGTCCCGGTGCGTAACGGCGAACGGCCGAGCCTGATGCTGGCGCTTGCCACCATGCGCGACGGGATCGTCGAAACGGTAGCGCGCGTGCAGGCCGGCGCGGAGAACGTCAACGTCGGTGCGCACGAAATCGCTTCCGGCAATGCCGACCTTTCCAGCCGCACGGAAAAGCAGGCCGCCGCGCTGGTGCAAACGGCGTCGAGCATGGACGAGATGACCGCCAACGTGAAACGCAACGCCCAGAGCGCCGAGCAGGCAGCGCGCCTCGCGAGCGAGGCCGCCGATGTTGCGAGACAAGGCAGCCGGGCCGTCGACGGCGTGGTGCATACCATGGGCGATATCACCAGCACTTCCCGGGAGATCGGCCACATTATTGGCGTGATCGACGGCATTGCGTTCCAGACCAACATCCTCGCGCTGAACGCCGCGGTCGAGGCGGCGCGCGCTGGCGAGCAAGGGCGCGGCTTTGCGGTGGTCGCTTCGGAAGTTCGCGGCCTCGCACAGCGCTCGGCGGCGGCAGCGCGGGACATCAAGGATCTGATCAGTGCATCGACGCAGGCTGTTGAGGCGGGCGCCGAGCAGGTATCGAACGCGGGCGCGACGATGGGTGACATCGTGAAGGCGGTCACGCGCGTCCATGCAATCCTCGACGAAATCAGCTGCGCGTCGCTGGAACAGAGCGCCGGTATCGAGCAGGTGAATCGTGCGATCGGCGAGATGGACGAGGTGACGCAGCAGAACGCAGCGCTGGTCGAACAGGCTGCGGCTGCCGCGCACTCGTTGCGCGATCAGGTCGCCAGCCTGCGCGATGCAATTGGCCGTTTCACATTACCAGGCTAGCAACGGGGAAGGGAGTGAGATCCGCCATGTGAATTGAACGGTTGGACGTTTGATGAGCGAGTCTGCGAAAGACAACTAATGGTGGTCGTATCCCCGGTGAGCGGTGCAGGCATGGCAGCTCTAGCTTTGCAGGGCGGGATAGTCTCGCTTTTATCGTCCCACCGTCAGGTAGCGTTCGCATCGCCAGGTTTCGCAGGCGCATAAGCAAGATAGTAAATTCAGTAGGTCCATGAGAGTCAAGGAACAGACATGAAGATTCTAGTCGCGGTCAAACGCGTAGTCGACTACAACGTGAAGGTTCGTGTGAAGTCGGACGGCGCGGGCGTCGACATCGCGAACGTGAAGATGTCGATGAATCCGTTCGACGAAATCGCGGTTGAAGAAGCCGTTCGTCTGCGCGAAGCGGGCGTGGCGACCGAAGTGATCGCCGTGTCGGCCGGTGTGACGCAAGCGCAGGAAACGCTGCGCACGGCGCTGGCAATCGGCGCGGACCGCGCGATCCTGATCGAGTCGGGCGAAGACCTGCAGCCGCTGGCGGTCGCCAAGTTGCTCAAGGCGCTGGTCGACAAGGAACAGCCGCAACTGGTCATCCTCGGCAAGCAGGCGATCGACGACGATTCGAACCAGACCGGCCAGATGCTGGCTGCGCTGGCGAACCTGCCGCAAGCTACCTTCGCGTCGAAGGTTGTTGTGGCGGACGGCAAGGCTACGGTGTCGCGCGAAGTGGATGGTGGTGCTGAAACGCTGTCGCTGACGCTGCCCGCTGTGATCACGACCGATCTGCGCCTGAACGAGCCGCGCTACGTGACGCTGCCGAACATCATGAAGGCGAAGAAGAAGCCGCTGGAAATCATCAAGCCGGAAGACCTCGGCGTTGATGTGACGCCGCGCCTGAAGACGCTGAAAGTCGTCGAGCCGCCGAAGCGCTCCGCCGGTGTGATGGTGCCGGATGTGAAGACGCTGGTCGAGAAGCTGAAGACCGAAACCAAGGTGCTGTGAGGAGACGGACGAAATGACGAATCTGGTAATTGCTGAACACGACAATGCATCGATCAAGGCTGCGACGCTGAATACGATTGCAGCCGCGCAGAAGATTGGTGGCGATATTCACGTGCTGGTCGCAGGTCACAACGCACAGGCTGCAGCGGATGCGGCAGCGAAGATTGCAGGTGTTTCGAAGGTACTGCTGGCCGACGCGGCGCAACTCGAAGCGGGCCTGGCGGAAAACGTCCAGGCAACCGTGATGAATATTGCGAAGGACTACACGCACATCCTGACGTCGGCGACTGCCTACGGCAAGAACATCGCGCCGCGCATCGCCGCGAAGCTCGACGTCGCACAGATCAGCGACATCACCGCGGTGGATTCGGCCGACACGTTCGAGCGCCCGATCTACGCAGGCAACGCAATCGCTACGGTGCAATCGGCTGATCCGATCAAGGTCATCACGGTCCGCACAACCGGTTTCGACCCGGTCGCAGCAGAAGGCGGCAGCGCTGCAGTCGAGAAGATCGACGCGGCAGTCGACACGGGCCTCTCGCAGTTCGTGAGCCGTGAAGTGACGAAGCTGGACCGTCCGGAACTGACGTCAGCGAAGATCATCGTGTCGGGTGGCCGGGGTCTGGGCAACGGCGAGAACTACACGAAGGTTCTGGAGCCGCTGGCGGACAAACTGAACGCAGCACTGGGCGCATCGCGCGCAGCCGTCGACGCGGGCTTCGTGCCGAACGACTATCAGGTCGGCCAGACCGGCAAGATCGTCGCGCCGCAACTGTATGTGGCAGTCGGCATCTCGGGTGCGATCCAGCACCTGGCCGGGATGAAGGACTCGAAGGTGATCGTTGCCATCAACAAGGACCCGGAAGCGCCGATTTTCGGCGTCGCCGATTATGGTCTGGTGGGCGACCTGTTCACGCTCGTACCGGAACTCGGGGCGATGCTGACTTAAGAAGCCGTAGCGGCAGGAGGTCTAGATTTCGCACTCAGGAAGCCTAGAACAAAATTCCGCAAAATGCGGGAGAAGGTTCTTGCATACCAACGGTTGTTGAGGACGGTGTCAATTTCCGTCGGTACTTGACATAATTGAAGTGAGCGAATTTTCGACTTGTAGCGGCTACGATATAATATCCGGTTTTCGCATCGCCGAGGACTCGCTCCGAACAGCGCAGCGTAATCGCCGCCACTGATCGAGGTGGGGGCACGTAGCATGTTCACGTTAGCTTGCGCTGTATCGAAGACGCTCGATGGAGAGCCGGATGATTGCCTATTCCGTCATGGGAAGTCTTTTGTGCTGAGTGGAGCGCCGCGTGCCGGCGTCGCACGGGCAAGCGCATCGAGCACGGCTCGCGCGACGCGATGGGAGATCGCAGCGAGGTCGCCGTCGGGTGTGCTGCGCTCGCGGATCTGGCGGTCTGGATGAATCAGATTGCGCGACTCGCGCAATGCTTGCGCATGGCGCCCGAGACTTCCATCAATGTACCCGAGTTCGGTAGTGACCTTGATCAGCGCGGCAAGTGACCAGTCCGTCAGCGGTAGCACCCGCTGCTGCCTGTCCTGCGGCGCCGCACGTGCCGCGTTGGCTCGCTCAATGTCCCGTCCCAACCAGTCCGGTAAAACCACCTCAAGAATCGACGCATACAATGCGGTGGCGGCGAGCCACGCACGAGCTCCGGCACATCTCCCGGCCTCCTCCCATCGATATCGCAAGTTGTCGGCGAGTGTCGGGTCGAGGCCGAGATTGTCGAACGGCAGCCGCTCGGGTTCGATTGGCGAGAGGATAGTCGCCGGAGGCTGCAGGCCCAGCGGCGGGACCACGTCGTGCGCGTACAGGCGCCGCCCGTCCGCAGTGAGCATCAACCGGAATGGCCAGCCGAGTAGATCCTCGTCATCGCGGCGAACCAGGCCCCGCACGACCAGGGCATCGAGTGTGGTGCTGCAAACCGTCTCACCTAAGCGGGACAGGTAAATCCCCAAGGCCCCCGCGACGAGACCGCCACTGGCCAGCGTGTCGCAGTCGTCCCCACCGCTCGCGATAACTGCGATGACGAGGTCCTCCACAGGGGCGGTTCGCGACACCAGTGCCGGATGGCGCCGTTTGCATTGCTGCCAGCGCACTCCCGGGCTATCTGCCCAGCGCGCGTCGCCTCCCAGTACTCGCGAATATCGCCGCCGAAACCGTCTCGTCGCAGCACGAGACCTTCCTTCGCCATGCAGCTCAGTTCGTCCGCAAGCTCCGCGGGGCTGAAGACCCAGGTCGCTTCCACGTGGCGGATACCTTCAAGCAGATACCCGGAGTTGGTGTTTCCTGCTCCGAACATCTCGTGCTCGAAAATGGCATCGCGGATCGGTGTGTCGACGGTCGGTTCGGTCATCCATCAGTTCGCTGTCGGCTGCCGGCCGGGGCGGGCGTGCTGCGGCTGCAGCACGGTGGGGGGGAATTCTGCCACACCGCGAACGTGTCTTTCCGTCCTTATTCGCCAGTTCCTTGAGTCATGCAAACGAACATCAACCAGTGAGTGCCTCTCGGAAGAGCTCAGCAAAGCTCGTTCTTGTCTTGTCGTATCCCAAGCGCCGAAGGAAGGGGCTTGGAACTGCGACCTGTTGTGCGACCGCCAGTTGCCTTCTATGCTGCCGTTCGAGAGCACGCTCTGCTCGTCATGGTATGCGCCATCGGCGAAAAGCAATCGTGCCGTAGTCACTCGGGCAATCCGGCCAGCCGCAGCCCCTCCGCAAGCTGGGTCAGGTCTTCTGGGCGACGGATCGGAAGCCAGTCCTTGAGATTGGAGACGCGGAGTGACGGATCGAGCGTGCGCAGGCGCTGCATCGCCTCCTTCGCTTTGTCCATGCGTCCGGCGAGCGCGTGACTCGCCGCCAGAACGCCGACCGGGGCAAGGAAACTCGGTAGATTCCATTTGGCCATTTCGGCCCAATCCGAAGCGGAGTCGAAGCGTCCTGCAAAGAAATGGGCCAGCGCCATCCCAGCCTGCATCCTGAACATTTCCGGGTCCAACGGACTCAAGCGAATGGCACGAGCCAAATACTTAATCGCAGCGTCTGTTTCACCGCGACAAGCGTGCAGGGACCCACACAGGGACCATGCAGGGGCGTGGTTCGGATTGAGCAGCAAAGCTCTGTCGAACAGCGCGATACCGCCGTCGAGGTCGCCGGTGAGATGCCCGAGTGCATGAGCTCCTCTCGTGAGCGCCACAGCATCGTCCCGGCCAAGCTCCACCGCCAGTCGCGCCAGGCGAGTGCCCTCGGCAATCTCCCGGGGCTGATCGGTCATCCAGCCATTCATCTTGCGCCAGAAATAACACCAGCCGGCCATGCCATAGGCCGATGCGAAATCCGGATCGAGCTCGGTGGTCTTGTAGAACAAGGGCAGTGCCGCCTCGATTGATTCGCGCGTTCCGCTGTGCACCTTCGCGGCGCCGCGAAGGTAATAGTCGTAGGCGCACAGGCTCTCCGTCGGCTTGCGCTTGGCACGATCGATTTCCGCCCGCTCGAGCTGCGGCGCGATGGCGCCGACCACGCTTTCCGCAACCTGGTCCTGCAGTTCGAAGATGTCGTCCAGCGTGCCTTCGAAGCGCTCCACCCAGAGATGCGCCCCGGTCGTGGCATCGATGAGCTGCCCTGTGATGCGCACCTTGTTGCCAGTCTTGCGAATGCTGCCTTCCAGCACGTAGCGCACGCCAAGCTCGCGGCTGACGTCCTTCACCTCGACTGCGCGGCCCTTATAGGTGAAGCTCGAGTCGCTCGCGATGACGAATAGCCAGCGTATGCGCGATAGCGCAGCGATGATGTCCTCCACCACGCCGTCGGCGAAATACTCCTTCTCGGGATCGCCGCTCAGGTTCTGGAAGGGCAATACGGTAATGGAGGGTTTACCCGGTAGGAGGAGCGCGGACGGCGGCTCCCTCAATTCTCTGGGGATGTGTTCGCCGATTTCGCCGACGAAGCGGAAACCCTTGCGAGCGACAGTCCTGACCAAGCGCTGTTCCTCGCCGGTGTCGCCGATGGCCTTGCGGACCGCATTGATGTGACTGGTGATCGTCGATTCCGAGACGATTCGGCCGCGCCATACCTCCTGCAGCAGGTCGTCCTTGCTGACGACACGGTCGCGGTTCCTAACAAGATGCAGGAGCAGATCGAAGACCTGAGGCCCGACAGGTACGACTTTCGCGCGATGCGAAAGCTCCCGGCGTTCCGGGTCGATCACGTAGTCTCCAAACTCGAACTGCACTTGACATCCCTTGGCCGATTCGGCTCCCAGGTGGGGGCGACTGGCGAATTCCGTCCATGGATGATACTGCATCCGGAGGTGAGAGCATCTCATCCCGATCGGGCAATGCTTGGACGAAGAACCAAGCTCTCCTGCAGAGAAATTCAAGGTGAAGGCAAGGACTTCCCCGGAGCGCGCGGGCAATCTCCACACACATCGACGACAACGGTTTGCGGTCGAGAAACGGAGAGAAAACATGAAAATTGTCGTCATCGGGTGCACCGGCCTCATCGGAACGATGCTTGTGGAGGACCTTCGCAAGCGCGGCAATGACGTGTTCGCAGCCGCCCCTGACACCGGCGACAACACCATCACCCGCGAGGGTTTGGCCAAAGCGCTCGACGGCGCGGAGGTCGTCGTCGATGCGGCGAACGCGCCAGTGTGGGAAGACAAGGCTGCCCTCGAGTTGCTCGAGACATCGGGCCGCAACCTGCTGGCTGCGGGCGCTACCGCCGGCGTACGCC
The DNA here is from genome assembly GCF_050436565.1 of Paraburkholderia sp. GAS42. Classification (NCBI taxonomy): domain Bacteria; kingdom Pseudomonadati; phylum Pseudomonadota; class Betaproteobacteria; order Burkholderiales; family Burkholderiaceae; genus Paraburkholderia; species Paraburkholderia sp. GAS42. Next base: position 61,238 of record NZ_JBNDML010000013.1, read on the forward strand.
ACCATGTGGCCCTCTCGATCGTTGGTAGCGAACGGCTTACCGACTGTGGCTATTTCCGGGCGAAGGTCGCGCAGGAGAGCCTCATCAAGGGGTCCGGCATTCCCTACACCATCGTGCGTGCGACGCAGTTCTACGAGTTTGTCGGCGACATTGCCCAGTCGGCTGCCCAGTTGGCCACCTTAGGCAAGGAGATTCGCTTGTCGCCGGCGCTGATCCAGCCGATCGCGTCAGCGGACGTTGCAGCGGCGCTTGCCGAGGTTGCAGTCGCGCCGCCGGTCAACGGCACGGTCGAAGTCGCCGGTCCGGAGGCGATGCCGCTGGACGAACTGGTCAGGCGCTTCCTGCGGGCGACGCAGGATACGCGCAAGGTCGTGCCGGATATCCACGCGCGCTACTTCGGTGGCCTCCTCTCGGATCGGACGCTCACGCCCGGGGAGAACCCCCGCATCGGCGCAATCCGGTTCGAGGACTGGCTCGGTCGCTACAAGGCTCAGTCCTGCTTCGCCATGCAGTCCCCTCTTTTGACAACTGCCGCTGGCGACAACTCGGACGCGCTTGCATCGAGTTTCGCGACGAGCTATCCCGGAGTCGTCGCCTTCATCACCGTCGTAGCCGAAGGCGGCTTTTCCAAGGCCGCTGACCGGCTCGGGATCACTCGTTCCGCGGTCAGCCGCGGCATCCAGAAGCTGGAGGCGCAGGTCGGCTTGCGTCTGTTGAGTCGGACGACGCGCAGCATTTCGCTCACGCGCGAAGGCGAGATCTTCCATGCCCGCTGCCAGCCCAGCGTCACTCTCATCAAAGAGGCGATGGAGGACCTGCGCGATCTTCGCGACGGTCCGCCGCGAGGACGCCTGCGGGTCTCCGCTTCCGTGGGCTTCGGCCGCAAGGTGGTTGCGCCACTACTGTGGGGCTTCCAGGAGAAGTACCCCGACATCGGGATCGAGCTGCACCTGAGCGATGTAGCGAGCGACTTCACGTCGGACCGCATCGACGTCTCGTTTCTCAACGGGCGCCTGGCCGACAGCCGGATCGTCGCGAAACAGATCGTCCCGATGCAGACTTTGGTGTGCGCCTCGCCCGAGTATGCGGTAAGGCGCGGTATGCCCGAGTCGCCGGACGCGTTGATGCAGCACGATTGCATCAACGTCCGTCTGCCGTCGGGCCGCGTCTACGAATGGGAGTTCACGGTGGAGGGGGGCGCGCGCAAACTGACTCCGCCATCGCGCCTCATGTTCAACGATGTCGGGCTAGTGCTGGAGGCCGTCCTCCAAGGCAAAGGCATCGCTCAGTTGGGAGGGTACCTGATCTGCGATCTGCTGCGCGAGGGGAAACTGGTTCACTCCATGCCACAGTACGCACCCGATGACCGGGGCCACTACATCTGCTACCTGAGTCGTCAGCATCTGCCGTCGCGTATCCGCGTGTTCGTCGATCACATGACGGAAGCGATCCGGGCGCTGGACCTTCAATGCGCGGGGGCTTTTTCACCAACGCGTGATGATCGACAAGCCGCCTCGGCGCCATTGGTGCCCCTGCGAGGTCAATAGACTTGGCAAGACGACTGGCGAGGATCAAGGTAACGTTCGGCACGTGTCAATCTGTCAGTTGGGAGATTGCGGTAAGACCTTGGTATGTTGGCCGAAGCGCAGGAGCATTGCGTGGCCGCAGACAACGGCCACGAGAGCGAATGCGGTGTGCACCGCGCCAACGGAGGACAGTTCAAGGATTGTGATCATCGCTTCAAGTGAACCTCTTCATTGATGCGCATAAGCGTACGCACTCTGCCACGCCTTTCACGGGGCGCGTTGGGCAACTTGCTGTACCGACGCGCCCGGTGCCTGACTAGCGGTTCTTCAGCGCCTCGGCAACCCCTGCGCCATAGGCCGGATCGGCCATCGTGCAATTGCGGATATGCCGCTGCTGCACGTCCTCGCTCGCGCCGCCGAACGAGCGCGCCGTGTTGTCGAAGAGCTGCAGCTTCTGCTCGGGCGACATCAGTCGGAACAGCGCCCCCGGTTGCTAGTAGTAGTCCTCGTCCGCGCGATGGTCCCAGTGCGCGGCTGCGCCCGAGAGCAGCAGCGGCGGCTCCGCCCTGCGAGCTGTCAGCCCACTCGCCGCGGCTGTTTGGTACGATTCCGGGCAGCCCGCCCTGATTGCCGTCCACGCGCATCGCGCCGTCGCGGTGATAGCTATGCATCGGGCAGCGCGGGGCGTTCACCGGGATCTGGTGCGCGTTCACGCCCAGCCGGTAGCGGACCGCGTCGCCGTAGCTGAAGAGCCGCCCCTGCAGCATCTTGTCCGGCGAGAAGCCGATGCCCGGCACGACGTTGGCGGGCGAGAACGCCGCCTGCTCGACATCGGCGAAGTAGTTGTCGGGGTTGCGGTTGAGCTCCAGCACACCCACCTCGATGAGTGGGTAGTCGCCGTGCGGCCAGACCTTGGTGAGGTCGAAGGGATTGAACGGGCAGACCTGCGCCTGCTGATCGGTCATCACCTGGATGCACAACGTCCAGCGCGGGAAGTCTCCGCCATCGATCGCCTCGAGCAGGTCGCGCTGCGCGCTCTCGCGGTCGTTGGCGACGATCGCGGCGGCCTGTGCGTCGATGAGGTTACGGATGCCTTGCCGGCTGCGCAGGTGAAACTTCACCCAGTGCCGCTCGTTGTCCTCGTTGATGAGGCTAAACGTGTGACTGCCGAAACCGTGCATGTGGCGATAGCCATCGGGCAGGCCGCGATCGCTCATCACGATGGTCACCTGATGCAGCGCCTCGGGTAGCAGCGTCCAGAAGTCCCAGTTGTTCTGGGCGCTGCGCAGGTTGCTACGCGGGTCGCGCTTGACGGCGTGGTTCAGGTCGGGAAATCGCAGCGGGTCACGCAGGAAGAACACGGGCGTGTTGTTGCCCACCAGGTCCCAATTGCCTTCCTCGGTATAGAACTTCACCGCGAAGCCGCGGATGTCTCGCTCGGCATCCGCCGCGCCGCGCTCGCCGGCCACCGTGGAGAAGCGCACGAAGACGTCCGTCTTCTTGCCGATGCCGGAAAAGAGCCTGGCCTTCGAGTACGCTGTGATGTCGTGCGTCACCGTGAAGTGGCCGAATGCGCCGGAGCCCTTGGCGTGCATGCGCCGCTCGGGGATCACCTCGCGGTCGAAGTGGGCGAGCTTCTCGAGCAGCCAGATGTCCTGCAACAGCGCGGGGCCGCGCGCACCGGCGGTCTCGATGTTGAAGTTGTCGACAACGGGGGCGCCGTTGGCAAAAGTGAGTTTGGTCATGGCAATGTGGGCAAGAAGAAGGGTTCAGCGGAGCGTCTTCAGGAGGGAGGACTGGACGTCCAGAGTGGGCGTCGCGTCGATGGCCTTCAGCCCAAGGGTGGACCGGCCATCGACGGTGCCGACTGATTCGGACCCAATCAGGCCTTGATAAAAGCCAGCAGGTCCGCGTTGATGACGTCCGCGTGCGTTGTCGGCATGCCGTGCGGGAAGCCCTTGTAGGTCTTCAGCGTGCCGTTCTTCAGCAGCCTGGCCGACAGTGGCGCGGAGTCGGCGTAGGGGACGATCTGGTCGTCGTCGCCGTGCATCACCAGCACCGGCAGTCCGATCTTCTTCAGGTCGTCGGTGAAGTCGGTCTGCGAGAACGCGACGACGCCGTCGTAGTGCGCCTTGGCGCTGCCCATCATCCCCTGGCGCCACCAGTTCTGGATGATGCCTTCCTGCGGCTTCACGCCCGGCCGGTTGAAGCCGTAGAACGGCCCGGCGGGAATGTCGCGGTAGAACTGCGCCCGGTTCGTGGCCGTCTGCCGTTGCAGGGCGTCGAACACGTCCTTCGGCAGGCCGCCGGGATTCGACGCGGTCTTGACCATCAGCGGCGGCACGGCGTTAATGAGGCAGGCCTTCGCGGCCCGCTTCTCGCCGTGGCGAGCCAGATAGCGCACGACCTCGCCGCCGCCGGTGGAGTGGCCGACGTGGATCGCGCCCTTGAGGTCGAGATGGTTCACGACCGCGGCGAGGTCGTCGGCGTAGTGATCCATGTCGTGGCCGTCCCAGACTTGCGCCGAGCGGCCATGCCCGCGCCGATCGTGCGCGACGACACGATAGCCCTTGGAGAGGAAGAACATCATCTGCGCGTCCCAATCGTCGGAGCTCAGAGGCCATCCGTGCGAGAAGACGATCGGAGTGCCATTGGAGGGACCCAAATCCTTGTAGAAGATCTGGAGCCCGTCTTTGGTAGTGACATAGCTCATGGGTGGATTTCCTTCCGGAGTTTCAGCGCCATTCGGCGCAGTAGGAGCAGCGGACGCTGCGAATGGCAAAGCCACTGCTGCTGCAGTGCCTGCCCCGATGATCAACAACTGACGGCGCGTGACTCCAGCGAAGCTAGGCTGTGTTCGTACGGGATCAATCTTCATGGGTCTAGACCTGAGTGGAGACGCGATCAGTCTAGCCATGGTCTCCTCGCGGTGCGATATGCATTACGTGCAATTCGATGTTGCAGGTGCTTCACCAATGTTGCGGCAACGCATCCAGCGCGCGCCGCTGGGTCGTTCTCACCGAGCTCAGCCATCCGCACGACAGGATCTTCAAATGCGCCGGCTCATTCTTGATGATCTCTCGCTGAGCGCGATTGGTGCTTCGCGATTGACAGAATTATGCGCACCCGGCCCCTAGTTCAGGCAGGCATTTGCTTCTAGATTTCAACGCATCACGTCAGCATCGATGCATCGGCTCGAGAGCCTCGCGGCGTGTTCGTTGTCCACCCCAGTCCCAGGAACCAACATGACCCAACGCGGCAACTACCAACAGCAGTACAACCGGCGTAGTACACCGATCCGAGCGAGCGCGGCATGCCCGTTCCCCCGATGACACTCGATCTGGAACGCACCGCCATGGTCGAGAAACACGCCGTCAGTCAGCTCATCCAGGATGACCTCATGACTCAACGTCCTACCTACGTCCAGCAGTCCCGAAAACTGTCCACGAAGCGCATGGAGTTCGGCCCGCTGTTTCAGAAGATCACCATCTGCCGCACCTGCTAGCGTTCCCGCGCAGCCAACCGGAGAATTATTGTGTGTGAAACTCCAGAATTTCATGGCCGCCGTACCTTCTTCAAGGGCATGGTTGCCGCCGCAGCAGTGGCCTCGACGCAAATGCCCTCGATGGCCTACTCAGCGCCAGCCGGTGGCGGTGCCAAGTACGCAGATCCGGCCAAACCGGCACTGCCCAAGACGGGCATGAAGCTTGACCTTGCCCGCACTGCGTTCGTCGTGATCGATCCGCAGATTGACTTCATGAGCCCGAAGGGCAGGGCGTGGCCGGTGGTGGGCGCAAGCGTGACCGAGCAGAATATGGTGCCGAACCTGTTACGACTGTTTCAGGCAGCCAAGAAGGCCGGAATTGCGGTAGCGATTTCCCCCCATTACTACTATCCGCAGGACCATCGGTGGCAGTTCCAGGGTGGGGCGGAGATATTCCAGCACAATCTCGGCCTGTTCGACCGTCCGAGTGCGCTGTCGCTTGAAGGCTTCCGCGGGTCAGGCTCGGACTTCCTTCCGGAGTTCAAACCGTACATCGAGGATGGCATGACAATCATCTGCTCGCCGCACAAGCTCTATGGCCCCCAGGTCAATGACCTGAAGCTCCAACTGGGCAAGCAGCGCGTGGACCAGGTCATTTTGGCGGGCATGCTGGCCAACCTGTGCGTGGAGTCGCATCTGCGCGATCTGCTCGAGAATGGCTTCGAGGTGGCGGTCGTGCGTGACGCCGTAGCGGGGCCAAAGCTGCCGGAAGGCGATGGCTATGGCGCTGCGCTGGTCAATTACCGCTTCATCGCCAATGGAGTCTGGACCACGGACGACACGGTAAAGATGCTGGAAGGTAAGTCGGTCTGACGCATTCCCAGCCCTGGCGCCCCCGTCATGGATGTCGGGGGTACACGATCTGGGCATAAAGTGGCAGGCAAATTTTCATGGCCAACTCGATGGCAGTATGTTGCGAGCCGTTTAGCTTGCCGCGTTCGATACAGGCCAGCCCCGATGGCACATACCGCTCACGCCAACACGAGACCTGCACGCGGTTCGGTGACCGCTTGATCGTCAACGACAATGTCTTCCCATGGGAAGACCTGCGGCAAAGCGTGGCCGTGTTCGGTCCGGGCGCGATTGACCTGGGGTTGGGTCAGGCGCTGTCGCGCCTGGCGTGCGGGTGCGCTGTTCGGTGTGAGCAATTTGTTGGGGTCGCTCACGGTGATCGGCATCTACGCGGCCAGAACCGATATAGCTCAGATGGTTCTGGTGCAAATAGACTCATTGGACCGGTTAAAGTAGCGATCCTGGGCGGCGATGAGCAAGGGGAAGGGTCTGGAGGGGTTGTTCGATGGCCGGCATTTTGATCGGGAGATCATTGTTCTGTGTGTGCGCTGGTACCTTCGCTACAAGCTCAGCCTGCGCGATCTGGTCGAGATGATGGCCGAGCGGGGATTGTCGCTGGCACACACCACGATCATGCGTTGGGTAAAGCGCTTTACGCCGGAGTTCGTCAAGCGCTGGAACCGGTTTGGCATACCCACTGGCCGGTCATGGCGTGTTGACGAGACCTATCTGAAGATTCGTGGCAAGTGGGTCTATCTCTACCGGGCGGTAGATCGGGGCGGCCAGACAGTGGACTTCATGCTCAGGGCAAAGCGCGACGTGAGCGCGGCCAAAGCCTTTTTCAGCAAGGCCATCAAACATCAGGGCCAGCCACGGAGACGATCACGCTCGATGGGTATGCCGCCTCGCACCGGGCCGTGCGCGAGATGATCGCTGACGCTCTGCTGCCTGAGGGGACGCGTGTGCGCTCCTCGAAGTATCTGAATAACGTGATCGAACAGGATCATCGAAACATCAAGTCCAGAACGAACGTGATGCTCGGATTCAAACGATTCGGGTTTGCGAAGACCACGATTTCAGGCATCGAGTTGATGCACCGCATCCGCAAGGGTCAGTTCAATCTCCGCACTCTCGGACTCAAGGATACTACTGCACCCGCCGTCTGGAATGCTGTCCTATCCAATAAATAAGGCATCCTTATGTATTGGAGATGGCTCGGCGTCGCCGGCTGTTTGCAGCAGAACCCGCCACCGTCCGTAGCTCATACCGGGAGTTGATAATCATTGAAAGGCCTCCTGGCCGCCCCAAGAAGGGGGCGGCCAGGGTCTAGAGTTGAGATGCGACGCTCAACCGACCCGTTCAGGAGGCTGAAATGAAGTTTAGCGGAATTGATCTGCACTCGAATAACGCCGTGGTCGCCGTGATCGACGACCAAGATCGGGTGCTGTACTGCAAGCGGTTAGCCAACGATCTTTCACTGATTGTGGCAGCACTGGTGCCTTGGCGTGCCGAACTGCAGGGAGTGGTGGTGGAATCGACGTTCAACTGGTACTGGCTCGTCGACGGACTGATGGCCGCCGGCTTTGCCGTCCATCTGGCCAACACGGCGGCCATCAAGCAGTACGAGGGCCTGAAGTACGCCGGTGACGAACGCGACGCCGTATTCCTGGCCCACGTCTTCCGGCTCGGACTGCTACCTGAAGGCTACATCTATCCGCCGCAGGAGCGCGGGTTGCGTGACCTCGCGCGCAAGCGCATGCAGCTTGTACAGCAACGCACCCTGCACATCCTCAGTATCGAAAGCCTGCTGGCCAGACAGTTGAACGTGCGCATGAACGGCGACCATGTCCAACGTCTCGACGACGCGGCGGTACACGCACTTGCGCTGCCGCCGCATGTCGAGCGCTCGCTGATGGCAAACCTGACGGTATTGCGCACACTGCGTGTGGAGATTGCCTCCCTCGAAACCCTCCTCCATCAGGAAGTGAAATTGCGCGCGGAGTTCGAGATCCTGAAGACCACGCCCGGAATCGGCGATGTGCTTGCTGCGACCATCATGCTCGAGACAGGGACCATCAAGCGATTTCCTGGCGTTGGCCATTTCAGCTCCTATTGCCGGTGCGTCGAGAGCAAGCGGATATCTAACGGGAAGAAAAAGGGCGAAGGCAATACAAGGAACGGCAACAAGTATCTCGCCTGGGCGTTCATCGAGGCCGCAGCGCTCGCGCTCCGAACCTGCCCGCAGGCGCGACGCTTTTATGAACGCAAGAAGGCGAAGCGCCTGCCCGTGGTCGCGATGAAGGCACTTGCGCACAAGCTGGCGCGCGCGGCCTACTACATGATGCGGGACGACAAACCCTTCGAGGTTCAACGATGTTTTGGTTAAGTTTGGCGGGGGGCCGCGAGCCCGATAAATGTATTGGTACCAAACCAGTGAGTTGATTGGGCCCAGCCTCCGGCCATCCCGTTGTAGCCACCACTGAGACGCCCAGACCATGAGCCGACAACAGTCTGGTGCCCGCACATGGGTAACCCTGGAATTGTCATGTACTCCTGGACATTGGCCTGGCACCGACGGTTTTCTGGAGCTCGATGTGAGCCAGGGGCAAACGTCAGATCAGCGGCGCTCGCCTTGATCCCGATGGGTGACTGGTGCGGATCAGTTCCGCAACCACACAGACGAGAAACCGGACGCGTCATGTGCTTCGCTGCGCGGTGTGGCCCAGACCGTTTGCAACGGCGCAAGACAATGCGCCAAGGAGACGATTTACCCGTTTACCTCGGCCTTTCAATGGGTGACAACTTTTACTTCCCCTACGGTGACAACTTTGCTTCGCTCTACGTCAGCCGGCCTCAGCAAATCGCTCAAGCCAATGTCGTCTGGATGCTCTTTATGCGAACGACGCTGGATCAGCGTTGCCTCCGCAGATGACCACGGCGATTTTCTCACCGGGCGAGCGGACATAAGCGCCCGAAACCAGCGCCGCGAAAGCGGTCGCGCCTCCGGGCTCCGAGGCGATCCTGAGCTTTTCCCACAGAACCATCTGCGCATCGCGGATCTGCTCATCCGACACCAGCACGGAGTCGCTCACGGCCGGAAGAAGAACGGAAAAAGGCACGTTACCGATACGCCTGCACCCTAGAGAATCTGCGGCAATGCCCCCTGTATCGACGTCGACGGGGGTGCGAGCCAGCAACGCGCGATTTAACGTTGGACATTGCGTCGGTTCGACAGCGACGACCTTTACCCGCCCGGCAAACCACGCTGCGATACCGCCGATAAAGCCACCACCGCCAACGGAGACCAGCACGGTGTCGACGTCCGGCACCTGCGCGTCGAGTTCGATCGCAATGGTTCCTTGTCCTGCTACAGTAGCCGCATTGTCGAACGCATGCACGTTCAGCGCTCCCGATTCAGCGGCCCGAGCTTCGCTAGCCGCGAGTGCCTCGACATAGGTATTTCCGGCTACAACGACCTGTGCGCCGAGCTCCGTCAGCATCTTGCGTTTGAGCGCGGTCGCAAGGCTCGGCACATAGATCTCCGCACGGACGCCTATCGCTTCTGTCGTTACCGGGACATCTTTTGCTTTAGCTTCGGTTGAAATGTTCGGAGATAAAAAGCGCGGCCGCGTGCGTTGTTGCGGATGGGCGTGAATGCAGGGGGCTGCCTGCGTGAGGCTCGGGTGGCTGTCCTCGCCTGTGGCGGGTGCAAATCCATGCAAGACGTGTCGGCGACATATCCAATTCGCAATGATGCGTCCCTATTTGATGCGACGCAGCATGATTGCGATGCGTCCCTTTTTTGTTGTTGTTTCGGAAGGGTTGTTGGTGGGCGATTCCGCAAACTTTGCGGCGCTGGAATAGATGCAGCCTCAGAGATCGTAGTTGCTGCTGCGAACTTCGACCCTGTCTCATGCCTAAAACTTCAACAGTGGTACCGGCCTTCCGATCAATTTTCCCCGCAAACTTTGATGTTTCCCTATAGAAAGACGGCGTGGTGCCGCATCGCAAAACGCTTTGCGATGCCGTGGGCAAGGGAAGGGAAAAGCCGCCGCAGCCAGACCAGGCGCGGCGTCCGGTCAGAAGATCGACTGCTCGGTGTAAGTCGTGAGCCATTCCAGCGCGAGCGTGCCGGCGAGCGAATTTCCGTTCGCGTCAAGTCCCGGCGACCACACGCACACGGCCATCTCGCCGGGCAGCACCGCTACGATGCCGCCACCGACGCCGCTTTTCGCCGGCAAGCCGACGCGGTAGACGAAGTCGCCTGCGGCGTCGTAGGTGCCGCAGGTCAGCATCAACGCGGAAAGGCGTTTGGCGGAACTGGCGTCGACGACGTGTTCGCCGGTCGACGGCACCACGCCGCGGTTGCTCAAAAACAGCGCCGCGCGCGCGAGTTCGACGCAGCTCATCGAAATCGCGCACTGGCGGGTGTATGCATCGACCACCATGTCCGGCGGCATTTCCAGATTGCCGAAGCTCGCCATGAAGTGCGCCATCGCGCGATTGCGATGCGCGTGCTGCAACTCCGACTGCGCGACGGCCAGGTCATAACCGATGCTGCGCTCGCCGGTCAGGCGCCGGATAAATTCGACCAGCGCCGTTTCCGCTTTCACAAACCGGCGGCACAGGACATCGGTGACAACCAGCGCGCCGGCATTGATGAACGGATTGCGCGGCTTGCCCTGTTCGGCTTCGAGCTGCACGAGCGAGTTGAACGCGGTGCCCGACGGCTCGCGGCCGACGCGCTGCCACAGCGCGTCGCCGAGCAGCTGGAACGCCAGCGTGCAGGCAAACAGCTTCGAGATGCTCTGAATCGAAAAGCGCGTATCGGCTTCGCCGGTGCGAAAGACCTCGCCTGAGGTTCTGACGATCGCCATGCCGAAGCGGTCGGCGGAAACGCTCGCCAGTTCGGGGATGTAGCTGGCAACGCGTCCCGTTCCCAGCCAGGGCTTGAGATCACGATGAATCTGGTCGAGGATGCCTGAATAGTTCATGGTTGAGAGCGGTTGAATGTCGCGATTCTAGCGGCAATGCGCGGCCGGCGGCTCGCTGGCTCGCGTCCTGCGCGCGTTCGCTTTGCATGCTAGATTTGCTCCGTTTTAATGGGCAACAGGGCAAAACGGACAGTCATGAACGTAATCGATCCGGAAGTGGCCGGCGGCGCCATCTTCGTGATGGCGGAGCGATGTCTGGCCGGCGAGGGCATATGGCACACGGATGCGCGCGCGCGGCTGGTCGGCGCGCGCGACCGCGTCCTGACCGTGCGCACGGAAGCCGGCATGTGGGTCGCGCCGCCGAAATGCGCGGTGTGGGTGCCGGCGGGCGCGTTGCATCGGGTGTCGTGCGCGATGGACGCCGCGCTGCGTACGTTATATGTCGACGGCGACGCGGCGCCGGTTCCGGCGCAATGCTGCGTGGTCGCGATCGATCCGCTGACCGACGCGTTACTGACGGCCGCGGCGGAATTCGGCGCCGACCATCCCGCGGAAGGTCCGCAGGCGCGCATCGTCAGCGTCATTCTGGACCGGCTGCCCGAGCTGGCGCCCGTGCCGCTGGCGCTCAACTGGCCGAAGGATCTGCGCATCCAGCATATGGCCAACGCACTGCTGGCGAACCCGGCACGACCCGACGTGCTCGACGATCTCGCCGAGGATGCAAGCGTGACCGCGCGTACGGCGGCGCGTCTTTTCGTGAAGGAAACGGGTTTGACGTTCGGCCAGTGGCGGCAGCAGATGCGTCTCTTGTGCGCGCTCACCAGGCTGGGTCATGGCGCAAGTGTCACGCAGGTGGCGCTGGAAGTGGGTTACAACGACGTGTCGTCGTTTATCGCGGTGTTCCGGCAGGCGCTGGGCGAGACACCTGCACGGTATTTCCGCTAGCCCGCGACGCGGCTTATCCTGGCCACCCCAGGCCGCCTCAATGCGCCCCAGACGCGCCGCCACCGCCGCCACCTTTGGCCGGCCGCGTGATCCAGATCAGCGGAATGATCAGAATGAAAATAATCGCTGATACAAAGAAGATGTCGTTCAGCCCCATCATCGCGGCCTGCGTATTCAGCTGAAAATCGAACAGTGCGTGCGCCGACTGCGTATTCAGATGCAGTATCGATTGCGTCGAATCGATCTGCTGGCTGAAAAGCGGATTGTTGATGCTGGCGCGCTCGGTCAGTCGCTCGTGATGCAGCACCGTGCGGTTATTCCACGCGTTGCCGGCAATCGACGTCCCGACTGCGCCGCAAAATACCCGCGCGAAATTCGACAACCCCGCTGCAGCCGGTATCTTCTGCGGCGGCTGGCCGGACAGGATGATCGCCGTCAGCGGCACGAAGAACATCGCCATCGGAATGCCCTGCAACAGCGTCGGCATCACCAGATGCCAGGTGTCGATTTCGATCACATATTTCGAGCGCATATAGAAGACGATGGCAAAGCCGACAAACGCGAGCGTCGCGATGATGCGCGCATCGGAGCGCGGCAGCACGCGCCCCATGACGGGCGCGAGAATCACCGCGAAGATGCCGAGCGGCGCGGTGACAAGGCCGGCATCGACCGAACGGTAATTCAGGTACACCTGCATCCATTGCGGCAGCAGCACGAGATTGCCGAAGAACACACCGTACGCAACCGAAATTGCGATCGTCCCGCCAAGAAAATTGCGCTGCGTGAAGAGCCGTAGATCGACGATCGGGTTCTCTTCGGTCAGCTCCCAGACGAGAAAAAACGCGAAAGTGATCAGCGCCGTGACCGCGAGCACGACGATCACCGGCGACGAGAACCAGTCGAGGTCCTTGCCCTTGTCGAGCATGATCTGCAGCGAGGCGACCCACGCGACCAGCAGGCCGAGGCCGACCACATCGATGGGTAGCTTGCGGGTAGCGCTTTCTCGATTGCGGTAGATCATCCACGTGACGCCCGCCGCGAAAATGCCGACCGGGATATTGATGTAGAAGATCCACGCCCACGAATAGCTGTCGGTGATCCAGCCACCGAGCGCAGGGCCGGCAATCGGACCGACCGTCGCGGTCATCGCCCAGAGCGCCAGCGCCGTCGACGATTTTTCCTTCGGCCACGAACTGAGCAGGATCGCCTGCGAGAGCGGAATCAGCGGTCCGGCCACTGCGCCCTGCAACACGCGCGCACAGAGCAGCACCGGGAGCGTCGGCGCAATCCCGCACAGCCAGGACGCGAGCACGAACATCAGGATCGCGCCCACGAACAGCCTGATCTGCCCGAGCCGCTGCGTGAGCCAGCCGGTCAGCGGAATCGACACGGCGTTGGCTGCGGCGAACACAGTGATGACCCACGTGCCTTCGTCGACCGAGACGCCGAGATTGCCCGAGATCGTCGGTATCGCGACGTTCGCAATCGACGAATCGAGCACGTTCATGAACGTCGCCAGCGCGACGGCGAGCGTTGCGAGCGCCAGCTGGCCGCCCTGTAGCGGCGCGGGCGCGGGCGCAGCCGGTCTGGCTGGTCCGGCGGGCGCGCCCGGCGAACCCGGTGCGGCGGGTGGCTGGCTCAAGCGATTCTCCAGTGAAGGCTTCCATGTCGCGCATGGAGCAGCAGTAGAAAAGGGCCTGAAAAGGATACCTGCAATCGTGCGCTGATGTGGTCCAGTCCGGCAGTTGCCCCGCATGCTGCGCCGCTGGCAGCGTGGCCCGCGTTACAGCGGATGTTCACCGCCGAACTCGCGCAACTGTAAAAAAGCATTCGCGAAACGCCCATGTAGAGCATTTAGCCAACCGGTAATAATTTAATTCGAAGTGTAATTTTGTGTAAAATCGCGCGCCCCCTAAAGTTTTTTGAGCGGGGTGCCGTTAATGGGTTAATAGCCCGAAAAAGCACCCGACGCGCGATCGCGGTTTCGCCTGCCAAGGCTCACTGCATTGCCGACGGACATCTGGCCGCTCCGGCAGCGGACGGCCGCCTACACCAGTAGAGCCTGCCCATGGCCAGAGCGATGCCGCAACAATCCTTCTTCAAACGGTTCTTCAGCCCCGACGTGGCGGTGGACCTCGGCACGGCCAACACGCTGATCTACACGCAGGACAATGGCGTGGTGCTCAATCAGCCTTCCGTGGTGTGCTTTCAGAAGCATGCAGCGGCCGGTCAGGAGCGCGTGGCGGCGGTGGGCAAGGAAGCGAAACAGCTGCTCGGGCGCGTACCCGGCAATCTCGAAGCGGTGCGACCGATGCGCCACGGTGTGATCGCCAATTTCGCCGCGGCTGAACACATGATTCGCCAGTTCGTCGACATGTCGAGCACGATGCCGCGTTTCGGGCGACGTGCATCGTTCACGATCTGCGTGCCGGCGGGCGCGACCCAGGTCGAACGTCGTGCGATCCGCGAAGCTGCCACGGCGGCCGGCGCATGGAAAGTGAACCTGATCGGCGAATCGCTGGCTTCGGCGGTGGGCGCGGGGTTGCCGGTGTCGGAAGCGACGGGTTCGATGGTGGTCGATATCGGCGGCGGCACGACCGAAGTCGGCGTGATCGCGCTGGGCGGCATGGCGTATAGCGGCTCGATCCGCGTCGGCGGCGACCAGTTCGACCTGGCGATCGTCAACTACGTACGCAGCGTCTACGGCGTGGTGCTCGGCGACCAGACCGCCGAACACGTGAAAAAGACCATCGGCACTGCGATCCGCGACGTGCCGACCGAACGCATGAACGCGACCGGCCGCAGCCTCGACGACGGCCTGCCGCGCACGGTCCAGCTGACCAGCCAGGATATCGCCGATGCGATCGTCTCGCCGCTCGGGCATGTGATCGGCGCGGTGAAGACGGCGCTCGAATGCGCGCCGCCGGAGCTCGTCACGGATATCGCCAACAGCGGCATCGTGCTGACGGGCGGCGGTTCGCTGCTCGCCAATCTCGACCGTTGGCTCGCGAACCAGCTTGGCCTCGATGTGCGCGTCGCCGACGAACCGCTGACGTGCGCCGTGCGCGGCGCGGGCGCTGCGTCTACACTGCTCCATTCGCACGCTTTCGACTGAGCGCCTGCTGCAGGCGGCGCGCTTTTTCAAAAGCGCGCCGCTTTCATTTCCCTTCCGTGAATTCTCCTGATCCCATTTCGTCGTCGTCATTCATCGAATTGAAGAACGGCTTGCGTATGCCTTACGTCGCGCGCGGCGAGGGCGAACTGGTGCTGTTCGTGCATGGCTCATTGTGTGATTACCGGTACTGGCAGCCGCAGCTCGGCGGCCTGTCGGCACGCTATCGATGCGTCGCGGTCAGCCTCACGCACTACTGGCCGGCCGCCGGGACACCCGCCGGCGTACCGTTCAGCTGGAGCCAGCACGCCGACGAAGTCGCAGAATTCATCGATCGCTTCGGCGCGGGTCCGGCGCACGTCGTGGGACATTCGCGCGGCGGCTGCGTGACGTTTCATTGCGCACGACGCCATCCGCAGCAGGTCCGCACAGTGACACTCGCCGATCCGGGCGGCCCGTTGCAGATCGCCGGCCGTCCCCCTGCCAGCCTGCCGGAACCGGTCAACGCCTTGCGCGCCCGTGCGGCACACCTGATCGAAGCAGGCGAAGTGGAAGCGGGGCTGCAACTCTTCGTCGATTCGGTGAGCCGTCCTGGCTTCTGGGCAAAGAGCACGGCGGGTTTTCGCCGGATGGCGACTGATAACGCGCACACGCTTGCGCCGCAGTTCCGCGATCCGTTGCCGCCCTACACACCCGAAGACGCCGCCGAAGTCCGCTGCCCGGTGCTGCTGATCGACGGCGAGAAAAGCCCCGGCATGTTCCATCGCACGGTCGACGCGCTCGCCGCGTGGCTGCCCGACGCGCGGCGCGAAACCGTGATGGGCGCATCGCACGGCATGAATCTCGCGCACCCGGCGGCGTTCAACCGCTACGTCGATGCATTCATCGGCGACGTGAGCGAAGCGCGCTAAAGCCGCCGCGTTTCCAGCGAATCGCAGATTCCCTGCGCAAATAGCGATGATTTATCGCTATCGTCGTGGCGAGCCGTTCACCTGGCTAAAACACGCGGGCCTGAAAAGGTACGCTTCGCGCGCCGCTGTCGCCGACGCCTGTTGACTCACGCGCGATCCGCCTCGCGCGTCGAAACGTCCTTCCCGCCGTTCAGTCCTGACGCAACGCAGGTGTCGTCTATTCGTGTGATTCTCGAAGACCTTCTACAATCGGTACGACGCTAACCGGAAGGAGAGAAGCTGATGCAGGATCCAGAAGCACTCGGTGGACTGTCGCATGCGGGCAAGCCGGACATTTACGCGCCCGAAGCGGATGCCGTTTTCATTCCGCCGGAGAACCTGACCGTCGCGACCGCGAATCAGTACGTGCTGAAATCGGGCGACACGTTTATCGTCAACGACCCGCTCGGCGACATCACGGGCCGCGACGACGGCCTGTTCGTCAACGATATGCGCGTGCTGTCCGGCCTGCGGCTTACGTTTGGTGGACGCGCGCCTTCGCTGCTGTCGGGCAGCGTCAGCAGCGACAACACTGCGTTCACCGCCCATCTGACGAACCGTCCGCTGCCGCCGCTCGGCGGCACGAGCACGCCCGAAGGCGTGATCCACGTGCAGCGCGTGCGCGTGCTGTCGGGCACCGTGCTGAACGAAGCCATCGAATTGACCAACTACGGCACGAGCGATGCAGTCGTGCCGCTGTCCGTCTCCTTCGCGAGCGATTTCCGCGACATGTTCGAAGTGCGCGGTCTCAAGCGGCCGAAGCAGGGCACGATCGAAGCGCCCCGTGTCGAAAATGGCGATGTGCTGCTCGGTTATGTCGGACTCGACGACGTCGCGCGCCGCGTGCGCATCGCGTTTTCTCCGGCACCGACCAAACTGTTCGCCGACCGCGCTGACTTTTCGGTGCAGTTGCCGGCCCAGGCGTGCGTGTCGATTTATCTGTCGGTGGCGGTGAAGGTCGAAGCGCAAGGAGCGGCCGCGCCCGGCGCCCAGATATCGGCGCCGACACACGGCGTGAGCGACGCGCATCTGTCCCAGATCGACGCCGCACGTCCGCGCGTAGGACGCGCTGCGGTACGCGCCGCGCTCGTCGACGCTCACCTTGTGATGCGTGAGCGACGCCGTGTCACCGCGCGCGTGCGTTCCAGCAATCCGCTTTTCAACGCATGGATCGATCGCTCGCTCGCCGACCTCGGTCTGCTCACCACCGATCTCGCGACGGGGCCGTATCCGTATGCGGGCATTCCGTGGTTCTCGACGCCATTTGGTCGCGATGCAGTCATCACGTCGCTGCAAGCGCTGTGGCTGCAACCAGGCCTCGCGCGCGGCGTGCTGCGTTTTCTCGCCGAACATCAGGCGCGCGAAGATTCCGCGTTCCGCGATGCCGCGGTCGGCAAGATCATGCATGAGATGCGCAAGGGCGAGATGGCCGCGACCGGCGAAGTGCCGTTCGCGCTGTACTACGGCGGCGTCGACACCACGCCGCTCTTTATCGTGCTGGCCGGCGCTTATGTGGCGCGCACCGGCGATCACGGTCTGATCGACGAACTGTGGCCCGCGCTGGTGCGTGCCGCGGCATGGGTCTCCGGCGTCTGTGACAAGAACCGCTACGGTCTGCTCGACTATCAGCGCGCATCCGATGGCGGCCTCGCCAACCAGGGCTGGAAAGACAGCCACGACTCCGTCTTTCACGCGGATGGCCGCTTCCCCGATGGCCCGATCGCGCTCGTCGAAGTGCAGGCGTATGCGAGCGCGGCGTTCGACACAATGGCGCATTTCGCCACGCTGCGCGGCCAGACCGACGATGCCGCGGGCTACGCGAAACGCGCGGCGTCGATTCGCGCGTGCGTTGAAGAGAAGTACTGGATGGAAGACCTGGGCTTCTACGGTATTGCGCTCGACGGTCAGGGCGACCTGTGCCGCGTGATGGCATCGAATGCCGGGCATCTGCTCGCGTTCGGGCTGGCTGCAAAGGAGCGCGGCGAAGCGGTCGCGCGTGGACTCGAATCGGCGCTGTTTCACACCGGCTGGGGCGTGCGCACGCTTGCCGCCGACCAGGCCCGTTTCAATCCGATGGCGTATCACAACGGCTCTGTCTGGCCGCACGACAACGCGTTGTGCGCGCGCGGCCTCGCGCGCTATGGCGCGAAGGGCGCGGCGGTGCGATTGCTGCAGGCGCTGTTCCAGGCGGCGGTCAACTTTGATATGCGCCTGCCGGAGCTCTTCTGCGGGTTCCCGCGCCGTCGCGGCGAGCCGCCGACCGCGTATCCGGTCGCGTGTCTGCCGCAGGCGTGGGCTGCCGGCTCGCCGTTCATGATGCTCGAAGCGTGTCTCGGCATCACAATTGACGCGGAAAAGCGCGAGGTGCTGATCGAGCAACCGATGCTGCCGGAAGGTATCGACTGGCTCGAAGTCAGCGATCTGAAGGTGGGCGACTCGTCGGTGTCGATCACGTTCCGGCGCGTGGCCGGCAAGGTGGTGGCGTCGGCGGAGCAGGGCGACGTGCGGGTGGTCGCGTTGCTGTAGAAAGTGGCGTCGCGTGCGATGCACCGGGTGGTAACATTTGTTGTCAACCCCTTCCCCGGTACATCGCATGCCCGACAGTTTCGACCAGCTCGCCGCCCTGATCCGGGCGCGCTTCTCCGAACTGAGCCCGCAATTCCAGATGGGCGCGGCATTTCTGCTCGATCATCCTGACGAAGTCGCCGTTTCGTCGATGCGCAAGGTGGCCGAGCGCGCGCAGGTGCAACCGGCGTCGCTCGTGCGGCTCTCACAGCAGCTGGGTTTTCCTGGCTGGAACGAACTGCGCGATCTGTTCGTGGCGCGTGTACGCACGCGGCCGGAGCCGCTCACGAGCCGCGCACGATCGCTCGTCAAGGGGAATGCCAAAGACGCGCTCGCGCACGATCTGCTCGTCGCGCAGCAGCACAATCTCGAACTGACCGCCGCGCACAACGCGCGCATCACCGTGGAGGCCGCGCGCGTGCTGCGTCGCGCGCCGCACGTCCATGTCGCGGGTTTTCGCTCCTGTTATGCCGTGGCGTTCGGGCTTGTGTATGGCTACAGGCTGTTCCGTTCGTCCGTGTCTTTGCTGACCGGCGAAGCGGGCACGCTGGAAATGCAGTTGCGCGGCATCGATCGCGATAGCGCGACCATCGTTGTCAGCTTCGCGCCGTATTCGGTCGAAGCGGTGCGCGTCGCGGAAGCCGCGCTCGAAAAAGGCAGCAAGCTGATCGCGATTACCGACAGCGCCGTCTCCCCAATCGCGCTGAACGCCGACAAGGTGCTGATCTTTTCACACGAAAGCCCGTCGTTTTTTCCGTCGCTCGTCGCGGCGACGGCGATCGCCGAATCGCTGGTCGCGCATCTGCTCGCGCTCGAAGGCGCGGGCGCCGTCGAGCAGCTCGAGCAGGCCGAACGCTCGCTGCACGCGAAGGGCGCTTACGTGGTGTGATGTGCTTTCTTTCTGAGTCGCCCGTCAGGCGGTTCGCGCTTGTGCGGTCGCATCCGTTTTGACAACATATGTTGCGTTGATGTATAAATGCACATCGCATGTTGAATCGCATCGATCGTCAAAAGGAATCGCATGTCCACCGTATTTCACCGGATGCCGAAGAAGGCGTTGCCCGTGGCCGTCGCTGGCGACGGCATCGAAATCATCGATTCGACCGGCAAGCGTTACATCGATGCGTCCGGCGGCGCAGCCGTCTCGTGTCTCGGTCACAGCAACCAGCGGGTAATCGATGCAATGAAGCGGCAGGCGCAGCAACTGCCTTACGCGCATACGTCGTTCTTCACGACTGAGGTGGCCGAAGAACTCGCCGACCGTCTGGTTGCCGATGCACCTGAAGGCCTCGAACATGTGTATTTCGTGTCGGGTGGATCGGAGGCAATCGAAGCGGCGCTCAAACTCGCGCGGCAATATTTCGTCGAGAAGGGCGAGTTGCAGCGTCGACATTTCATTGCGCGTCGGCAGAGCTATCACGGCAATACGCTCGGCGCGCTGGCGATCGGCGGTAATGCATGGCGTCGCGAGCCGTTTTTGCCGCTGCTGATCGAGGCGCATCACGTGAGCCCGTGCTACGCCTATCGTGAGCAGCGTGCCGACGAAAGCGAAGAAGCGTTCGCGCAGCGTCTCGCGGACGAACTCGAGCAGAAGATCCTCGAACTGGGCCCGGAGACGGTTGCCGCTTTCGTCGCCGAAACGGTGGTGGGTGCGACCGCGGGCGCTGTGCCGCCGGTGCGCGAATATTTCCGCAAGATCCGCGCGGTGTGCGACCGGTACGGCGTGCTGCTGATCCTCGACGAGATCATGTCGGGCATGGGCCGCACCGGCCATCTGTACGCATGCGACGAAGACGGCGTCGCGCCCGATCTGCTGACGATCGCAAAGGGCCTCGGCGCCGGCTATCAACCGATCGGCGCGACGCTTGTGAGCGACAGGATCTACCAGACCATCACCGGCGGCTCGGGATTCTTTCAGCACGGCCACACGTATATCGGCCACGCGGTGGCTTGCGCAGCCGCGCTGGAAGTCCAGCGCGTGATCGCCGACGACAACCTGCTCGTCAACGTGCAGGCGCGCGGCGAACAGCTGCGTGCGCTGCTGCGCGAACGCTACGCCGGACATCCGCATATCGGCGACGTGCGCGGACGCGGGCTCTTTGTCGGCGTCGAACTGGTGCGCGACCGCGAGACGAAAGCGCCTTTCGATGCGACACTCAAGCTTCACGCAAAGATCAAGGCGGAAGCGTTTGAGCGCTGCCTGATGGTGTATCCGATGGGCGGCACGGTCGATGGAAGGAACGGCGACCATGTGCTGCTCGCACCGCCGTTTATCTGCACGGCGCGCGACATCGGCAATATCGTCAGCCGGCTGGCCGATGCGATCGATGCCGCGTTGCCCGCGCAGTGACCTGGCGCACCGGACGGCGGTCCCCGACCGCATGCTGGCCCGACGCACTCCCGACACCCGTTAATTCGCACTGACCGATGACCAACCGTCTACCCGACTTCGACCCATCGCGCGCGACGCCCGAACAGAAAGCCGTTCTCGACGAAATCCTGTCGGGCCCACGTGGCAATCTGAATGGACCGTTTCTCGGCTGGATTCACAGCCCGGAGTTCGCGCAGCACGCGCAACGTCTCGGTGCATTCTGCCGCTATCAGACCGGGTTGTCGTTGCGTCTTTCCGAGCTCGCGATTCTGGTCACGGCCCAGCGCTGGCAGGCGCAGGCCGAGTGGTACATCCACTATCCGATCGCGCTGAAAGCGGGCTTGCCGGAAGCGGTCGCCGAGATGATCCGTCAGGGGCAACGTCCTGCGTTCGACGATCCCGACGACGCGCTCATCTTCGATTTTGCCAACGAACTGTACGACGCGAAGCGCGTATCCGATGCGACGTATGCGAAGGCCGTCGAGCGTTTCGGTCACGAGGTGACGATCAACCTCGTGGGTCTGCTCGGCTATTACGCGCTTGTGGCAATGACGCTGAACGTGTTTGGCATGCGTGCGCAAGGGCAGGACAGTCTGCCGTTCGCGGAGTAAGCCGGCCGCGCCGCACGCGCTTCCTGCAAGGCACAACGCCCCGACTGGGCATTGCCAGTCGGGGCGTTTCTGTTCCTGCTACTGCTGCAACCAGAAGCCTGAGGCTTAATTCCCGCGATAAGTCGCGAAGATGCCGCTTTCAGGCGCCGGACGGTTGCCCGATTGCGATGCCGACGTCTTCACGCCACCCACGGCCTCATTCTGCTGCGGCGTCACCGAAGCGGGCGTCGCCGTTTGTGCCGAATACAGCTTCGGATAAGTCGTGTCGTTCTGGTTCAGCAGACCGGCCTTCTGTGCGGCGACCACTTCTGCGCGAACCTGCGCGCGGGTCAGCGGCGCATTGGCCTGCTGTGCGAACGAGACAGCCGGAATAGCGAGAACCGATGCCACGAGTACTGCGGAAAGAAGGGATTTCATGACGACCTCCAGAGTTTGATTATGGGTTCTTTGTGGCTTAATCGCCCTGCCTGAACCGTTGAATCAAGTCTATTCCCCGGCGTCTGCGTGAAAAAGCGTGAATCCGGATAATAATTGTTACGGATTTTGATAAAATAAAGGGGCGTCGAAAAACGCCTGGCCGCGTCACGGCGCTTACATCGGGAAGCGCCTATGATGAAAGTCGGTTTACGCCCGCGCCTGTCTGACGCATGGCACACGTGACATCTGCCGATCCGCAAAACCCGTGGGCGAAGCCGTTGCGGAACGCAGGAAAGCGACGTCACGGCTGTGCAGGCAGCGCACTACAGGAGAGAAGCGATGAAGCGCAAGGCATCAGCAGTCTGGCAAGGCGGCCTGCAGGACGGCAAGGGCTCAATCTCTACTGAAAGTACGGTTCTCAAAGAAACGCAATATTCCTTCGCAACGCGCTTCGAAAGTGGCGTGGGCACCAATCCTGAAGAGCTGATTGCGGCCGCGCATGCGGGCTGCTTTTCGATGGCACTCTCGGCGGAACTCGGCAAGGCGAACCTCAAGGCCGAGCGCATCGACACCACGGCGACCGTCACGCTCGACAAGGTCGACGGCGGTTTTGCGATTACGGCGTCCCATCTCGACGTCAAGGTAAAGATTCCAGGCGCCGACAAGGCGGCCTTCGAAAAAGCTGCCGCGGATGCTGAGAAGGGCTGCCCTGTATCGAAGGTGTTGAACGCGAAGGTCTCGATGAGCGCGACGCTCGAAAGCTGAGCGCCGGCCTTCGTTCGCTATTGACGCCAAACGGCGCGGATGTCCGGATCGCTTCCAGTTCGTCCGCGCCCAGTGGCGGTATTCACGAATCTTTCCCGGCCTTCCTGAATTTTCCCGATTTTCCCGAATTCGTGCGGGCCCGGATCGCGTGCATTATCTGCATGGACCTGGCCACCGACCTTCAACGGAATCCGCGATGAAATCCCAGACAGAAAAAGCACAGCTTCTCAAGACGTATCACGAGAACAAGGAGACGTTTGTCATTCCCAACCCGTGGGACATCGGCAGCGCACGGCTGCTGGCGCTCGCGGGCTTCAAGGCGCTCGCGACGAGCAGCGCCGGCTACGCGTTCACGCGCGGCCTGCCGGACAACTCGATTGGTCGCGAACAGATGATGGTGCATCTGGCGGAGATCGCCTCGGCGACCGATCTGCCGGTGAGTGCCGACCTCGAAAACGGCTTTGGCGATGCGCCGGAAGAGGCCGCCGAAACGATCCGCCAGGCTGCGGCAACCGGGGTGGTGGGCGGCTCGATCGAAGACGCAACGGGTCGTGCAGGTGATCCGCTGTACGCGATCGATTTCGCTGCTGAACGTGTACGGGCTGCAGTCGAAGCAGCAAGAGCGCTGCCGTTTCCCTTCACGCTGACCGCACGCGCGGAGAACTACCTGGTTGGCCGCGCCGATCTGGCAGACACGATCCGGCGGCTCCAGGCGTATCAGGAAGCCGGCGCCGACGTGCTGTACGCACCGGGTCTGAAAACGCGGGACGAAATCGCGGAAGTGATGCGTTCCGTTGATCGTCCGGTCAACGTGCTGATGGGATTGCAGGGCGCGCTGCTCAGCGTGGATGATCTTGCTGCGTTAGGTGTGCGGCGCATCAGCGTCGGCGGATCGCTGGCGCGCGCCGCGCTAGGCGCACTGCTGCGCGCGGCCGGCGAAATCCAGGAGCACGGCACGTTCACCTATTCCAGCGACGCAGCCAACAACAAGGACATCAACGCGCTCTTCGCCGCGGCGTCTAGAACGTGGGGTGGGCAGTAGCACGGTGACGGACAGCAGCGGCCGCTGCGCGGGATCTCGCGGCGGGCCACCTTCATCAGAACTTTTCCGCCCTTCTCGGCATGGACGATCGCAGCACCGATTTCCTCGAGTCCGTATTCCGTCGCGATGGGAACTGACATCTCGCCCGATCCCACCATCTCCGCGGCCGACACAATGGCATTGGTGATTTGGTAGTACGCGCCACAACGCGACAAGACTGTTCAGAACACAGGCTCAGTCCGTGCGCCATGCAACCGAACGAAAATCGATGGACACGAGGAGCGGGTCATCGATCTTTTGTCCTGCCGTGTCGTGGGCATAGACGCGACGCGACATCGGGACGATGATGCCGCCAACGTTCTGATAGTTCGATGCGTAGTTGGCAGCGGGTGCGCCGCCCATCACATCCACTGTGAAATCGTGGCGGCGCAGCAGGCCATCTTTGCCGAAATAGGAGATCTGCTCCCGGCTATGGCTCGCAATCGAGTCCGGGAAGGTCACCTTCAGCCGCTGCCACACCTCTCCGTTTTCTTCCCATTCGGGCAACACTTCCGTACGGAAGCCGGGGTATGTATAGAGAAACGGTATGGTCAGGTAGCTCCAGAGGGCATAGCTGCCAAAGTACAACGCATGCAAGCGGTCCCATTGGGTCTGCTGGGCATGGCCTTCATACGACGTCCTTGGCGCGTGGCGCTCTTCGATCCAATCTCCTTTCAACGATTCGATTCGCACCAGGTCCGGCGTGAAATGGCCTTTCCAACCGGCAGTCTGCGACGTCATCGCAAGGCGTTGCGTTCGCAGGTCCGCCTCCAGTTCGACGTCCCGGAACATATCGGGTTGCCCCTTGACCTGCCATATGGCACCGCCGATATCCAGTCTGGCGGAAACGGCGCGGAGCTTCCTCCAGTTCTCGATCCCTCCGTGGGCCTCGACTGCTTGTTCAAGTAATGCGCTCATCAACTGCTCTCCTTTCACTGATATGCCTTGCCGCCAATTCACGCGGCTCATCCTGTCCGGCGGGTTATAATGTGCAGGCCAACCGTACTGCAGAAACAGTATTGCGACCGTACTGCAGATTGTCAAGCAACTCTTTGTTGAAACTATTGAAACAATGGGACATTCACGAGCAGAGAAGGCGGCCAGCCGAGAGCGCATCCTGGATGCGGCCGCAGGTCAGATAAGCGAACGAGGGCTTGATAGCGTTGCTGTGGCGGAGTTGATGCAGAACGCGGGCCTCACTAAAGGGGCCTTCTACGGACATTTTGAGTCGCGCGACGCAATGATTGCCGAGGCGGCCAGGCGCGCCATGGATAAAGGCCAGACGAAGCTCGATGTGCTTTTTTCGCGCAAGAAGAAACCCACTCTTGAGCAAGTGGTGGACGCGTGGCTTGATCCAGCGCATGTGGCCGATCCGACGAGCGGCTGCGGTATTTGCACGCTCGCCGGAGAAGCCCGCTACGCAGGACCGCAGGTCCAGCAGGTCATTGCCGAACAGTTCAACAGAAACGTGCAGCAGATTGCGCAGACCATCGGCAGCGGCGAGGCGGCGACCGCCCGCGCAACGGCGATTCTCACCGCCATCGTCGGCGCGGTGAGTATGTCGCGTGCGGTGGGTGACGCCGGCCTTGCACGGCAGATTCTCGCAAACACAATGGTGCTGATCATGCAGGCCAACCCTGCTGCGATTTGAAGCAAGCACGTCGTTGTGAATGCTTGGACTGCGACAGTCTCGTTCAAGCCAGAAGCCGCCGTTGACCCGAGGACTGTGCGAACGGCGGAGATGGGTCGAGTACGGTCAACTGAATGGGGCAGTGCTCGGCCGGTTTCGACCGATCGATATCGATAGTGCGATTCGATGAGGCGGCTGCTCGACTGACTCGTGCGTTGGGGCGCAAAACATCAGAGACCAGGCCGACCTACCCAAACGCCAGGCGTATCGCTGTGCATCCGTTCCACTGTGCCTGTCACCTTTCGGGCCGGACTCAGATCCATCAGTCGTCTTTTGAAGCAAGTGTGCCGTCGACCCAGCAAGCTGAGAATATCCCGCGCCCGCCAGCGAACGCAGCGACGCGAAAAAGACCAGTGGAAACTGGACTCGCACAACAGATTTGCGCAACCAGCGTGTGCCCAGTCTGTCCGTCGCTTTCACTAGTCCGCCGGCGTCGCGCGCAAACGGTGTGTGGTCTTCGGCGCAGCAGATGCAGACGCTGCTGCCTCGGATACGCCGCGCGGACCTGAAGGCACATCGACAGGCCGCGTGGATTTCCCGACCGCGGTCGGGTACATGGCCATTAGCGTGCGCAATACGCCGTTCGTCCAGCCGAAACCATCCTGCAATGGGTACTCGCCGCCGCCGGCGGACGTCGCGCCGGCCTGCGCATCGACGTCGTATTTTTCGACCAGCTTTCCCGTGTGCTGGTAGTACGCGACGTTCGTCTGTATCCATCGTGTGGCGATCTGGTTGGCGACGACCGTCTCTCCGTAGCGTCGTAGGCCTGTCACTGCAAGATACTGCAATGGAGCCCAGCCATTCGGTTCGTCCCACTGTTGTCCCGTTTGGACGGTTGTGGTCGCGAGGCCGCCAGGTCGAAGCATCCGGGCGCGCAACGTCACAGCGACGGCCATCGCCTGTGCCTTTGTCGCGATGCCGGTGTACAGCGGATAGACAGTGGCCGCGCTCAGCCGGTGCGTGAGTCGTTGTGCGACGAAGTTGTAGTCGCCGAACGCGCTGAGTTGCGGGTCCCACAGTACCCTGCGGATAGCGTCGGCACGTACTGCCGCGCGCAGTTCGAAGTTCTCCGCGTGCGTCGCGTCGCCCTGTACGCGGTAGGCCTTCGCGAGCGTGCGTTCGAGGTCGACGAGCAGGCTATTCAGATCGACAGGAATCAGTGACGTCACTTCGACAGTGGCAAGCGTTCTACCGTCGGCGAACCAGCGTGAACTGAAGTCCCAGCCGGTTTCGCCCGCCGCGCGAAGGTTGCGCCACAGGTCTTCCGGGTTGCGCTGCGGTGTCTGCTGCGCGGCGACGACGTCTTCCTTAAAGGACTCATCGCGCGGCGCTGCGCGATCGTCCCAATAGCGGTTCAACAGCGTCCCATCGGGAAGGCGCACAAGATGACGATAAGCGCCGCCAGGCGCGATCCGGTCCCGGCCGTCCATCCAGTACGCGTATTCCTTAAGCAGTTCTGGCAGATAGCGCAGATAGGCCTGATCCCCTTCGTGATCTGCGGCTAGCCGCACCATCTGTGCGAAGAATGGCGGCTGCGAGCGGCTGAGGTAATAAGTACGGTTGCCGTTCGGGATGTGCCCGTAACGGTCGATCAACGTCGCAAAGTTGTTCAGTTCGTCTCTCAGTAAGTCCTGCCGGCCGCTCTGCTGAAGACCGAGCATGATGAAGTAGGAGTCCCAGTAATAGATCTCATCGAAGCGGTCACCCGGCACGATGTACGGGTAAGGAAGCGGCAACAACGACGACCAGGGGCTCGCGCTCGCGTCGGGATCGCGTCGAAGGACGGTCCACAGTGTATCGATATGCGCGGTGACGCTCTGGTTGGGATCGGACACGTAGTCTATCGTTTGGCGTGCGGGCAACGTAAAGCGCGTCGCGACAAACTGTTCCAGGTCGAACGGCGCTACCGCCTTCTGGTTCACATAATCGGCGACGATTTTTTGTGGCGGGCCGTTTGGCAACATGTCGGCGAATGTCTTGCTGTCGGGATAGAGATGAGCGAGTTCGACGTCGCGATACAGCGCACCGTACAGATCGGATGGCGGCACGGGTACGACGGGCGATGCGGATTGCACTGCCGGGGCGCTTGCATGGGCAGAATTGACCGGTGCGGAGGCTGCGGCTATCGACGCATCCGCTGGTAAGGTTTGCGCAGCGACGGACAGCAATTGGAAAGAAAGCAGGACAGCGGTGAAGGCGGCGGTCCACGTTCGACGGATAGTGGCTTGCGGCATCGGAATATCGCTCCCGGCAATCAAAGGGCAGTGCAGACGGAACACGCCGCATCAACAAGGAGCGTTCCTCGTTGAGCCTGCATGGGCCCGACGACGCAGATGCGCGGCGTCATCAGCACTTCGTTCGATCTTCTATAACAACCGGTTCTATCGGATGCAAGACGGATGGCCTTTCGACAGCAACGATGGATAAAAGCTCTGATGCACGTGCCCTAAGCGCGCCGTTTCGCGCACACGCTGACCGGCTGCATACCCAGCTACGGCGCAGCCCGCCTCAGTATGCCGCCTGAAGGGTATTGGGCATCGATCACGACGCTCGTCGTCTTCGCTCAACCAAGCCTGACCCAGGCGCTCAGCACCGCTCGGGATCAGATCGTTAGCGCGTGCACCGGTGCCGCGGTCGACGGGCTTGACGTTCATCATTCGACGTTCCAACCAGGATTGCCGGCAATTCATTTCATGCGACAAGAATTTCTTGTGCGGACTCGTGTCGACCGTTCAAGTGCCTCATGTCGTGCCGATAATAACGTTACGTGGGTTACCTTTGCATCGAGATAAATATAGAACATCGACTGGAGTCCGCCCTTCAAGATGCATGCTGATCAAACTAAATCGTCTTCGCGGCAAACCCTTGTTATCAGTTGGGCAGTTCGGGCTATCGGGAGCATTCTTGTCGCAGCCTGTCATTGGGCTGCAGGCGTCGCGTCACATGCCTGTGAGCTTCCTTTAACTCTAGAACCTCATAGATCTGCTCAAGTCCGCGTCGTCAGCCTATTCGGACACGCGATCGAAACTGAGTTGATCTTCCAGCGCGAGGGAAGCGACCGGAGAGCTAACGAACTTGGTGAATGGAGAACCTTAGTCACGTGACGACGCGCTGGTCTTCCCGAACCCAGGAAAGCGCATAGCTTTGACTGTTTCAGGTCCGAAGCCGTGAGGCCGGCGACAAACTGCTCGTGCTTCAAAACGGTCTTGTAGTAGAAGCGGATCGTCGACATGACGAGTTTGTTCGTTTGGATAAGCAGACAGCAAGCCGATGTGTTCGACTTGCCCACCAGGTATGACTGTAGAAGCCACGCGGGTGAGAGCTGAGGCGTCGTAGACTCCAACTGGTGTCTAACGATCCCAGCGGGTTCGCACGAACCCAAGCAAGCTGATGGTCGCCGCCACGACGATGCTGACTGCCACTAGTACGAAAGCAGTGTGCAGGCTCGCGTAGCCTTGCAGGACCAGCACCATCGCCGCCAGCGCAAATACGAAACGCACCACGCTCGCGGTCATCGGCCAGAAAATCCGGCGTGCCCCCTGGCCTGCGAAGTAGAGTTCGAAAATCACGCCGATCAACGCATAGAAAGGCGCGACCAAATGTAGGTATTGCGCGCCGACCGCCATAGCGGCGCTATCATTGGTAAAGAGGCCCATCCAGAGCTGCGGAAAGAGCGAGACAACGAGTCCGACCAGGCCAGCCACGCCGGCAACGAACAGTACGTTCACGATCGCCGCGCGCCGCGCACGCACCACGTTGCCTGCGCCCAGGTTCGTGCCCACCAGCGTGATCGCGGCAGTGCCGAATCCGAACATCACCGGCACCAGCAGCATGTCGAGGCGGGAGGCAATGCCGTAACCGGCGATCGCGACAACGCTCACGGCACCGGCGGCAGCCGTCAGCGCGGTGACTGACATAGCCGACATGACGGCGTTGATCGCCGACAGCAAGCCGACGCCGAGAATCGCACTGAAATGCTTGCGCTGCAGTGGATAGCGGCGCAGGCGCAGCGTCGACGAGGGCGAACGCATGTAGACGACCACCACGCCCAGCGCGGCGATGTTGCACAGGACCTGGGCGACGCCGGCGCCTGGCACACCCATGCGCGGCGCACCCAACCAGCCGTTGATCAGCATCGGTGACAGTATCAGGCCAGCGACCGCGCCGCCCAGTATGATCATCGCCGGCACCTTGACATTACCGGCGCCGCGCAGCGACGCCTGCAGCAGCAACAAAATCCAGAACGGGATCGCGCCTCCGAACAGGATGTTCGAGTAGCGTATCGCCTGGTTCAGCGATGTCCCGCTGCCGCCAAGGCTGCGGTACAGCGCCGGGCCGGCCAGCAACAGCATCAAGGAGAACAGTCCGCCGGCTATGACGGCGATGACCACCGCATGCCAGACCAGGCTTTCCGCTTCGTCCTGGCGGCGGGCGCCTGTGGCGCGGGCGATGGCCGACGACACGCCGCCGCCAATGCCGGCACTCGATACTGTGGTCATCATTATCATGACGGGAACCACCAGCGATGCGGCGGCGATCGCTTTCAGACCCAGTGAGCTGACAAAATAGGTCTCGGCGACACCTAGCAAGGTCGTCATGAACAGCACGGCGACTGTCGGCAAGGCAAGGCGGATCAAGTTTGACAACAGCGGACCGTGGAACAGTTCGTTGGCCGGCAGGTTGACAGGAGGAGAAGAAATTTTCTCAGCCTGATTGGCAAGAGTAGCGGGCATGATCTTATAGGCACCTACGCACGGATGATCGGCAGGACCGGGATCACTTCCGTGTATCCGGCCGATGAGCTGGGGCTAAGTTCGGCCCAATGCAAAGCCTCTGCCTGCGTCTCGACATTGATCACCACAAAGCCGCCGAACAGTGCGTGCGCCTCCGGGGATGGGCCGTCCTGGACCTGGCGCTGGCCGTGCCGCATCCGCACCGTGCTGGCGTTACGCGGATCGAGTTGCGTGCCGGCCCGCATGACGCCAGCGGCCGCCAAGGCGCCCATGTACTGTTTCCACGCGAGCGAGACTTGCTGCCCTTTGAGCAGATCGGCGTAGGTTTCATGGACGTTTGGTGGCTGTTGAAAGGCGAGAACGAATTCCATTATTGTTTCCCTTTAATAGCGAGGATCAGGCAGGGGTGAACGCGGGCGCGTGGCGGCGAGCGAATTCGGCAGCGGAAATCGGCGCGCGGCCGACCAACTGTTCGAAGCTGTCGGTCATACGGTCGTAGCGGTTCTCGCGATGCAACTGGGCCATGACGACCAGGTGCGCGGTCAGATGCGCCGGCTGTTGAACCTCCTGAAGCTTGGCCTCCCAGATCTGCGGTGGCACGTTGACGTATTGGATGGTGCGGCCCAGAGCGCCGCTGAACTCCTGTGCGAGCTCGGCCATCGTCAGAGACTGGGGACCAGTCAGTTCGTAGACCTTGCCAATATGCGGCTCTGGGTTGGCAAGCACAGCAGCGGCGACTGCCCCCACGTCGGCGGCGGCGATCGGTGAGGTCTTGCCGTCAGCGAACGGCAGGCGGATGGCGTTGTCGTCGCGGATGCTTTTGGCCGCCTGTAGCAGGAACATGCCGTCGAAGAAAGCGGTTGGACGCAGGTAGACCACCGGCAGGCCGGACCAGCGCAGCATCTGTTCTGCGAGCCAGTGCTGCCTCTGTTGCGGGCTACTGGTAGTCTCCGTCTCGCTCATCTGCGATACCGTCATCTGCGACAGATTGACGAAGGCCTTCACACCCAGGCTTTTGGCTGTGACCGCGACGTTGGTGGCCGCTTCCAGATAGTCGGGCGAAACTGACATCGTGAAATACACCATTGAGCAGCCTTGCATAGCTGCGCGCACAGCGACAATGTCAAGCATGTCGGCGACCACGACTTCGGCGCCCAGCTCACCCAGCATGTCAGCGCGTGCGTCCAGCTTGCGCACCATGGCGCGTACGCGATGGCCCTGTTCCAGCAGGATGGCGATGGCCGCGCGCGCGGTTGAGCCGACGCTGCCGGCGGCGCCGGTGACGAGAATGGTTTCCTGAGGCATGCTTTTCTTCCTTGTACGAATGAGCAAAATGACTAACGAACATGAGCCACGGACCTCAGGAATCGCCCGCGTCAGGAGGATTTGACACGGTGGACCGGACGCATGCGGTCAACGCTGCGGCGGTTAGCGCGATCGCTGCTTGGGCGAAACGAGGGCCGCATTCCTGATAAAATCATCTATGTGGAAAAATACATAGTGGCATCGTTCTTTTACTATGTCAAAAAAAACATAGTCAAAGAATGATGGGCGTTGACGGAATCAAGGAGCAATGCGAGTGAGCGATCAGAAGGAAGCCGCGGCAAGCAAGGAAAAGCCTCTGAAGTATGTCCTTCTTGCCGGCATACATAACCAGCCGCGTTCCGGCTATGAACTAACGAAATGGCTGCAGATGGCGGGCCAACATTGCTGGTCGGTTGAACACAGCTCGGTGTACCCTGCTTTGCGCGAACTGGAGAAGGATGAACTCATCACATCGGAGCGCTTGCCGGGAATGCGAGGGCCGGAGCGCTCGATCTACAGCATGACAGTTGCCGGACTAGAGAAGCTGACGGCCTGGGTGGCGAGTGGTTCGCCGCGCCCGGCCATCAAGGACGAGCAGATACTGCGGGTGTTGTGCTTTGATCTGCTGCCGCGCCAGACAGCGTTGCAGCAGATCCGTGAGGTGCGTGCGGACCACCAGGCCCAGCTTGAATTCTTTCTCGAAAGGCAGGCCGTGCTGACCGAGCACCAGCTGGGACCGCTTTTGGTGACGCGCCGCGGTGTGCTGGCGGAACAGGCCTATATCGCGTGGTGTGACGAGGTGGCGGAAATGATCGCTCACAGGCCAGCCTGATGCCCGGCCAAATTCAGGCCGGGTGCACGGCTTGAATTTTCCCCGTAGAGGTACCGAGCGGAGTAGGCGCCACAATCACGAACGCCGAGATGACTGCTGCGCAACTGGTCTGCAACTAGTTTCCGCTAGCGAACTGAGCGGATTCTGCAGCATTCGCTGCCTTGAGCGAAAACACGCTGCCAGGCAACAACGCCGATGTGAGACATATCTTCAACAGACTCTTCATGACGGAAATCCCCTCAGACGTGTAGGGTGGCTCGTAAGCATTTCAGGCAGCCCGCGCGGAACGGTATCGGTCAAATGACCGACGCCACAGCTGTTTTCGCAGAGCCGCCAGGTCAAATGTCTTTAAGGCGCAACACGTGAGCGCCTAATAGCTGGCAACCTCGATCACTGCATCCGCAAACGCCTTTGAGGCTTCCTGCGGCAGATTGTGACCGATTCCACCTGTGACGGTGCGGTGCCCGTATTTGCCGACGAACTTCTTCGCATACGCCTCGGGCTCCGGATGGGGCGCGCCGTTCGCGTCGCCTTCGAGGGTGATCGTTGGCACGGTGATGACCGGCGCGGCCGCGAGACGCGCTTCCAGCGCGTCGTATTGCGGCTCTCCGTTCGAGAGACTCAATCGCCAGCGGTAGTTGTCGACCACGATCGCAACGTGATCCGGGTTCTGGAGAGCACCTGCAGATCGCTCGAACGTCGCATCGTCGAAGTTCCATTTCGGCGATGCAAGTTGCCAGATGAGCCTCGCGAAGTCGTGCCGATTAGCTTCATAGCCCTGCCTGCCGCGCTCCGTCGCGAAGTAGAACTGATACCACCATGCGAACTCCGCCTTCGGCGGCAAGGGCGCCTTGTTGCCCGCCTGGCTACCGATCAGATAGCCACTCACCGAGACCAATGCCTTGCAGCGTTCTGGCCACAGCGCGGCGACGACATCGGCTGTGCGCGCGCCCCAGTCGAAGCCGCCGAGTATCGCCTTCTGAATCTTCAGCGCATCCATCAGCGCGATGAGGTCGACGGCGAGTACCGACTGCTGGCCATTGCGGACCGTATTGCCGGAAAGAAAACGCGTCGTGCCATAGCCGCGGAGGTACGGAACGATTACCCGATAGCCTGCGGACGCGAGCCGAGGCGCGACGTCGGCGAAGCTGTGGATGTCATAAGGCCAGCCATGGAGCAAGATCACGACCGGGCCATTGGCCGGCCCGACTTCAGCATATCCGACGTTCAGCACGCCGGCATCGATCTGCTTGATGTTGGTGAACGATGCAGTCGACACCAGCGTGTTTGCATCTGCAGCGGGCACTTCCGCATGACCGGACTGCGCGTGCGCAACCCCGCACAGGACCATTTCCATTGCGCCGACGCTGACGGCGGCAGTCCCAAGAAAGCGCCGGCGACGGATGTTGATCGGATTCGACATCGGGATTTTTCCTCTTCAAGTTGGTTCAACGTGCGCGTCCCGCGCTTCCTTCTTTCCGCTGAACACGAATGTTTCGCCGATCGCGTATCCGTTGCGATGAGCGGCGAAACAGACGACGCGACACGGCCAGAGGGCTAACGACCGATGAGCAATGCGACACAGAGAGCCACCCCGAACGCGTAGGTTCCCAACGCCCCGATAGCCCGGGCCGGATTGGGCTTCGACATGGTGGGCCATGCAAGTAGCGCAACCACCAGGAGCAGGCGGCAGGCCGTTGCGCCTTCCATGCACCAGAGCTGCCAGTCAGGCGGATTCCTTGAGCCGAGGAACAGAAAAAGCACCGTGAAGAAGGGCGCGTACTCGGCAGTGTTGCCGTGAGCGCGAGCCAGTTTGGTGAGCAGCCGGTCAGGCTCAGGCGGGTAGCCGCTCAGCTGGCCGACGCGACTGCGCACGACCGAGATGGCGAATCCAAGCGAGAACAGGAGCAGACCGAGGGCAGCGGTGCAGGCTAGGGCAGTGCTGTTCATTCAATACCCCTTGCTTGGCAGTTGAATCCAGCGATGCTGGGGTGACTGCCCCGGTGTCGGGTCAGCGCGGCGACGTTCAGATGAACCACATTTACCTTCGAATTGCAGATAAAACTCATTGGTAATCCTAATGTAAAGTAGTCTGACAGGTTCATGAGAGATTCCATCCATTGGACCTGAATGACAAAAGCCCCTCATTTTCGGACAAGAAGAGGTAATCGCGCATTCGGAGCGCCTGAGCGGCCGTCGCGCTCCGCGAACCGGTACACGCCACCGAGTACTGTGACGATGCCCGGGGTCTGCCTCCGGATGCCCAAACGTGGCAGACTCCGCGATGAAGATCGTGTCCGCACGCACCGTCAATTCGAGGCTTCCTCCGAATCTCGGGCCCCGCACCGACCTTTGAGTTCAGCGCAGAGACCGGAAGCTCGTGCGAACCTCGTCCGAGAAGGCTTGCGGTTGCTCCCAGGCCGCAAAGTGCCCCCCTTTGGGGAGACGGTTGTAATGAATCAGTTTGGGATACGCTTTCTCTGCCCAGCTCTGCGGGGCAGCGTAGATCTCATCTGGAAAAACGCTAACGGCAACCGGGATGGCAACGTGCTTCGGGGCAAAAAAGTTGAGCTTGTTTTCCCAATACAGTCGAGCCGACGAGACTGCCGTGTTTGTCAGCCAATAGAGCGTCACGTTGTCGAGGATGTCGTCTCGCGTAAGCCCCTCGGACTGACCGTCAAACACCCGTGCAATAAGTGCCTGGCTGCCGGCGTCGTGGTCGAGCATCCAAGCGGCGAGGCCGATAGGTGAGTCTTCAATCCCGTACAGCGTCTGCGGGCGGTTCGCCATTTCCTGGGCGTAGCCAAGGCCGTGCTTGTAGAAAGAGTCGAGTTGATCGTACGCGTGCCTCTCGTCGGCTGAGAGGTCGGCCGGCGCCGGCTTGCCGAACTTGAGTGCTTCCGCAATGTTGTCGGGTACGGTGGCCGGCATGTTGGTGTGAATGCCAAGCAGTTCCGGCGGTGCGAGCAGGGCCATCTGCTCCGTGACAGCATTCCCCCAATCGCCGCCTTGCGCAACATATCGCGTGTATCCGAGACGCTTCATCAGTACGACCCAGGCGCGGGCGATGCGAACAGGATCCCAGCCGGTCGTAGTCGGCTTGCCTGAAAACCCGTGACCTGGGAGCGACGGAATCACGACATCGAAAGCGTCCGATGAAGTCCCGCCATGGGCGGTCGGATTGGTCAGCGGATCGATAATCTTCAACTGCTCGATGATCGAACCGGGCCACCCGTGCGTGACGATGACCGGCAACGCATCCTTATGTTTCGAACGAACGTGAACGAAATGAATGTCCAGCCCATCGATCTCGGTGATGAATTGCGGCAGGGCGTTCAGCCTCGCTTCGACCTTGCGCCAGTCATAATCTGTGTCCCAATAACGCGCGAGTTTCTGCATCGTCGCGAGTTGCACCCCTTGCGACGCATCCGCTACCGTTTCACGCTCAGGCCAGCTTGTCGCCTTGATACGCCTTTTCAAATCGGTGAGTTGCGATTCCGGCGCGTGCACACGAAGCGGACGAACAGCGGTCTTGTCACCGCCGGTCGATTGTGCAATTTCAGTGATAGCCTGATTCGTTTCTGCGGAAGCAAGCCGGCTCAATGAGACCGCAGCAACTGTCCCCGCCGCCACTCCAATAAAACGACGGCGCGACCGGGTCTTGGATGAGATATCGTTTGGCATGAAACTCCTACTTGTAATAAACCTTGGTAGCACTCCCAGGCATATGGACATTGCTGCACCACTCGCCGATATTCCTGATTTCGATCACGACCCGACCAGCTAAAGTGCGCATTGCTCCAGTTATCGCGGGAGCTTGAGGTCGTAACCACTGAAGCGGACGACACTCGTTGTCGTTTTGTCCTCCCTTTCACCGACGCAAGTCTGTTGGCAATTCATTGGCCGAAGCGACCCACGACCGCCCCTCAACCATGACAGTAGGCCAATCGCAGTTCCAAGTGACAACCAGCGTAAGGAATGGCCAACAAGTGACTGCGCTTCAATGCCTCTGAATCAATCCCGCGTTCAACCCGAACAGCCGCCACTCCGAAAGCGCGTACGTTTCGAACACGCCCTCTGCGTGGTACGGGTCCTCTAGTACCAGCGCCATCGCTTCGTCTTTCGACTGCGCCCGATAAATGGACAGCGCGCCCGAGTCGTCCGCAAAAGAACCCGCCATGATCAGCTTGCCGTTTGCCTTGATCGTCCGCGCATACGACCGGTGCGCCGGCCTCACCCGCGCGACGTGTGAGCGATCAGAAACGTATTTCACGTAATTGACGTAGGTTCGCGCGGCGTGCGCGTCTGAATCGACTGGCGTAGCGCCAGATGCACGCGGTTCTTTGAGCAGAACACGCCGATCCGTCGCGACGAGCGCGGCAGCGAGCAACTCGACGTTGCTGTTCAGCACGGTCCACTCGGCCAGGCGATAGTCCGCAATCGCACCATTCAGAACGAACGGATCTCTTTGCACCAACGTTTCGGCTTCCTCTTTCGACGCAACCTCATAAACGAGCAGCACGCCGCGGGGCCGCCCGTCGTCGTCGAGCAGCGGGCCGCCGATCACCAGCCGGTCGTGCTCGCGGAGCGCATCCGCATAAGCCTGATGCTCGGCTCGGGACGCGTCCACCCTGTGCCGGTCCTGAACGTACGTCGCGTAGTTCACGACTTTCATTGAGCCTGGATTCCCTGCGAGGACTTCAGAAAGCGTGGGAAGTGGAGACCCTTGCACGGCAGCGCCTTTGGAGGACGAGGACACTGCCATGGCCGGGGACATGTCGGCAAGCGCGAGGCTTGCAACGCCTGCGGCGGCGGATACGAGGAAGCGGCGGCGCGACAGATCTTGTGACACGATGTTTCTCTTGAGTTCGAGTACCGTTGATGAGGGTTGGTTAGTGTTCTTCAATCCGACCATGAGCTCGCTGGCAGGCCACCCCGCGACGAACGCCCGGCGCATTGTCGGGTGACGTTGCGCAGCCAGATGTCGGATGTCGCCTTACTGCCCCTTCGATGCTTTCAACAGCACGGCATGCACCGCCTTCAATATTTCATCGGATAACGAAGGGTCGCTCTTGGCGACGGCACGGGCGGCGGCCATAGCCCCGATTTCCGCTGCGACGATGGTCATCGCCAGACGGCGCCGTTCGGCCCCGGGGATCGCTTCGTCCAGCACGGCCTCGAATGCACTCGCCTTGTCCTGAAACCCTTTGGCAAACCGCGCACTGATGTCATTTCCGTGCCGCCCGATTTCGCTCGCCGACGCCGTCATCGGACAACTCATGCCGGGCTCGTCGCGTCTTAGCGGCGAAAGCAGATAGTCGAGATACCCCAACACGCTGTGCTTGCGACGCGCTGCCTTGCCCCGGAACGCTTCGCGGCTCAGCGCCAGGCCCTGCGAAAAGGCTTCCGTCGCAAGATCGTCCTTCGAGCGGAAATGCGCGTACAGCGCCCCATGTGTCAGCCCGGCTTCGCGCGCGATTTCCGCGACGCCCACGCCATCGATACCTCGTTCGCGAAACAGCCGGCTAGCCGTGGCCAGCAGCGCTACGCGGTTTTCGTCGGATTGCTCGCGTTTTACATACACCACGGTGTTCTCCAGAAACGGGGACAGCGAATAACTCACGAATATCGCGCCTGATTGATGCCGTCTTACTTCAACCTTCGATCAAGCTTCATCCGCGGCCGCCGGGCGGCGCAAAGCCGCCTGCGACGGTGACACGGGCGAAGCTCAGCGCTCCGCGAACACTAGCAGCGGTTTGGCGTCGTGTGCGGCGCTCTCCGCGGCCGTGAAGGCTTCGAGTGCGCGATCGACGTGGTAGCGGCGCGCTGCCGGCGGCTTCAAGCTGCCCTCGGCCATGCGATCGAGCAGGCTGCGCAGCGTCTGGCTGCCTTCACTCACCCCCTTGCGTGCGAGCCACGAGAAGATGAGCCAGCCGCGCACCTCGGCACTCGAGTAGATAAGCGCCGGGGCGAAAATCGGCATCTCGAAGGCCGCCGGGTCGTTCTGACGGTGCGACGACAAGGCTCCATAGACGAGCAGGCATCCGTTCGGGGCCAGCTGACGCGCAAGCGTGGCGCCCGTGCGGCCGGCGACGCAGTCAATCGCGTTCACGATGCCATTGCCGCCAGTGGCCTTCTTCAGCAGCTCGGGCCAGCTTTCGTCCGCGGTGCATAGCACGACGTCACCGCCAAGATCCTGGATCTCAGCGACCTGCTCTTCACGGCGTACGAGGTTGATGGTGCGGAACCCCTGCGCTTTCGCGATCTGCAGCACGAGGCGACCAACCGTCGAACCCGCCGCGCTCTGGACAAGCCAGTCGCCGCGTCCAAGCTGGTGCTCGCACATCGTCATTGCCCATGCCGTCATCGGGTTGATGAGAGCCTGTGCGGCGTCCTCGTCGGAGATTGCCGCCGGTACAGGTATAGCGCGGGCGGCCGGACTGATGACCTGCTCTCTCCAGGTTCCGGGCACGTCCAGCAAAACCACGCGCTCTCCGACCCGCGTGCGCGGCACGTCGCTGCCCACGACGTCGATGATTCCGACGCCTTCGGACCCGGGCGAGGCCGGCAGTTCGGGCTGACGCTGACGGGCGAAACGTCCACGGATGACGTGCAAGTCGGACGGGTGCACGGGCGCCAGCAGCATCCTCACGCGGACTTCGCCTGGCCCGGGCGTGGGCTCGGGCAAATCACGCCAGTGGACTACCTCTGACGGCTCGCCGTTGTGTTCGATGACCAGGGCCTTCATGTGCTTTCTCCTTCGCTCGAGTTGCGGTGTGAATCATGCCCCCGCGGGCGCGACGCGATGCCAGGGCTGCGGGCTCTCGCATAGTCGAACTTCGAAACTTGATTATGATCGCAATCAAGTATGGACACAAGCCCCACGGAAAACCATTGTCTAAAGGTATGAACGCGCGATGTCCGCCGATGACTGGAGCGACCGTTCGTAGAATGTCTCGCGCGCTTGTGGCAACGATTGGTGCTGATGCCAGGCACTTTCAGAGCGGACGGCAACGCGCTGCATCGCGCCGCGTCGTGAGAGAGACGGGAAACCAGAAGGTTGGGAGAGACTGCGGTGAAAGCCCGGCTTTCACCGCAGTCGGTTGAGTTCAGCCTCCGAGTCGTTTCAGACGTAACTGATCGATTCAACCTTCGCTCGGATCATATGGCGACGCCCGGTTTTCAAGCTTCCATTTCTTCTCAGCTTGCGTATCAGGCCGAGGTGGTCGAATGCTGTCGATCAACCACAGTTCTCGCGGCGTTTCGCCGACATGCAACTCGAAGTGGTAGCCTCGATCCTGGACAAATGGCGCAATCGCAGCGTTCGCCTTGCGCAGCCAGGACTCCGTCCACTCAACGTCCTTGGAGATATGTCTGGCGAATTGGTCTAATCTGATTCTGACAAAGTCACCTCGCGACTCACCCCCCATGAAGAAGGAGTCTTTCGGCTGTTCATGAAACAGAACGCCTACGTAGAAGCGAGGAATGATGTAAATGTCAGCGATTCGCTTTGCCATCTCCTGCTTGTCATCTGCCGTGTAGGCGCCGACCGGATGATAGATATTCCACAAAGGCATTTTTGTCTCCTTGCATCAATAGATGCCGCGTTTCTTATGTCAGAACATCCAGGTCTCTTGCAGGAAAAGGATGAACCAGACATGAGTGAGGCGGCGGTATAGGTAGCCCCGGGATAGGCTACCGGTTAAAACCGATGCGCTTCGCAACGTAGCGTTCTTAGGGAAGGCGGTCCCGCTGTCCATCGGCTCCCTTTAGAACCAGTCCGGATTCACAACCATCAATTGCGACTCATCGGACAGAAGCGCGCAGTCACATCGTCGCTCCAACACCGGCGTCCTCGACCCTGAACCGCACCGATGATCGGTACCGTAGCACGCTCTCCACCTGTTCTATTGGCGACGGGGAAGGCAGAGTATGCTGCGAGCCTCGTCAGGCGTTGCCACGTCTGCGCCGATGCTTTTGACGATACTGACCGCACGTTTGACCAGCGCTGCGTTGCCTGGCGCCAGTTCCCCTTTGGCAAGATAAAGATTGTCCTCGAGGCCGACGCGGACATGCCCGCCAAGAATCACGCTTTGTGCCACGATCGGAAATTGGGCGCGCGAGATGCCGAACGCCGACCAATGCGCGTTCTCGGGCAGATACCGCTTCATCTGAAGAAGGCTTTCGGTGTCGGCGGCCGCTCCCCATGGAACACCAAGACACAACTGGAACAGCGGAGTCTGCAGAATCCCCTGCGTTTCGATCAGGTGGCGCGCGAGGCGCAAGTGCCCGAGATCGAATACCTCGATTTCCGGCTTCACGCCTGCTTCCTCGATCAAGGTTGCCATCTTGACCAGGTGGTCGGGCACGTTCACGAATGCGCGATTGCCGAAGTTCATGGTCGCTACGTCCAGCGTGCAGATTTCCGGACGCAACTCGAGCACATGCCGGACGCGGGCCTCAGGCGTCATCATCGTACTCAATTCACTTCCCCGGTTCGGGTCTTCGTCGCTGGGAACGAAACGTGCACCCGGGCCCGTCGTCAGATTGATCAATATCGGGCACCCACTATCGCGGATACGAGAAACGACTTCTCTGTAGAGCGACAGCTCAGTGCTTGGAACACCAGTTCTGGGGTCACGAACATGAATGTGAGCGATGCTCGCACCGGCTTCACATGCAGCAATGGCCTCATTGGCGATTTGCTCGGGTGTCACGGGCACTGCAGGGCTCAGCCGCGGGGTATCGTCGCTTCCAGTGAGCGCGCAACTGATAATCGTCTTGCTTGTCATAGTGTTCGTTCAAAGGA
Source organism: Paraburkholderia sp. GAS42 (assembly GCF_050436565.1). Classification (NCBI taxonomy): domain Bacteria; kingdom Pseudomonadati; phylum Pseudomonadota; class Betaproteobacteria; order Burkholderiales; family Burkholderiaceae; genus Paraburkholderia; species Paraburkholderia sp. GAS42. The sequence continues at coordinate 102,220 of NZ_JBNDML010000013.1, forward strand.
AAAAAGAATGAAGCGCCACAATCGCGCCCCTCGCCATGTGACCAGCGTCGGGCGCCCGTCGACGGAAATGACAATGAGTGGACGGCGCGCCGAGGTACGTTCAGGCGGCCCGTGCGGGGCCGAACGGCGCCGCCCCGACAGGGGCAACCCTGATCAGCTTCTTGTTGACGAACTCGTCGAAGCCCAGCTGGGAGAGCTCCCGGCCAAAACCTGAACGCTTGACGCCACCGAACGGCAGTTCCGCCGACGTGCCGAACGGCTGATTGATGAACACCATGCCGCTGTCGATCTGCGCGGCAACCCGCTCGCCGCGTTCGGTATCCGCGGTGAACACCGACGCACCGAGACCGTACGGCGTGCCGTTGGCGAGCGCAATCGCGGCGGCTTCGTCCTCGACGACGTGGAAGGCGGCGACCGGGCCGAACAGTTCTTCGGCGAAGACCGGATTTTGCGGCGAGATGTCGGTCAGAACAGTCGGTTGCAAGTAGAAGCCCGGGCGCTCGACGCGCGTGCCGCCACACACGATGCGCGCGCCGTGCGAAGCCGCGCGATCGATCTGCTCAAGCAGCAGCGTCAACGCGCGCTCGGACGAAAGCGGGGCGACGGCGGTCGCCGGATCGGCTGGATCGCCTGTCTCGAGCGCTGCCATCCGCTTCGCGAAGCCTTCGAGGAAAGCGTCGCCGCGCGCCTTGCCGACCACGATGATGCGCTTGGAACCAACACAGCATTGACCCGCATTGAGCATGCGGCCCGCGACCGCGCTCTGGATCGCCCAGTCGAGCGGCGCATCCTCGAGCACGATGAACGGGTCGCTGCCGCCCAGCTCGAGCACGACCTTCTTCAGATTGCGGCCGGCACGCTCGGCGACGGCGGCGCCGGCGCGCTCGCTGCCCGTCAGCGTCACACCCTGGACGCGCGGATCGTCGATGACGCGGCCGGCCTGCTCGATCGAGATAAACAGATTCGTATATACGCCTTCGGGCGCGCCTGCCTCCTCGAACAGTCGAGCGAAGGCCAACGCCGATTGCGGCACGCTTTCCGCATGCTTGAGCAGCAGGACGTTGCCCACCATCAGTTGCGGCCCGGCGACACGCGCAATCTGGTAATACGGGAAATTCCACGGCTCAATGCCGAAGAGCACGCCGATTGGCTCGATATGCACGGCTGCGCCGGGTGCTTCCGCGAGCGGGCGTGATTGCAGATACGCATGCGCATGCTTTGCGTAGTAGTCGAGAATGCTCGCCGACGATTCCACTTCCTTGCGCGCTTCGCCGCTGCGTTTGCCCATTTCCAGCGTCAGATAGCCGGCGTATTCGTCGGCCTTTTCCCGCAGCAGCGCCGCGGCGCGCGACACAATGCGTGCCCGATCGCTGACCGGACGGCGGCGCCAGTCGGTTTCAAAAGCGCGATGCGCGGCAGCGAGCTTCGCTTCGAGCAACGGGTCGGATATGTCGTCGTAGGTGGCGAGCAGTTCGCCGGTAGCAGGATTGATAGTCGTGTACGGCATGAGGTTCTCCGCGAAAAGGTTGGCATCGGGTCATCGCATGGCTTCATGTTAACACCGTTATCTCATCCTCTGCACCCGTTTTTGAGGCCAGGAATAACCCTCATAGATCTTAATGTTAACGATGTTACTATAGTCGGGTATTCTTTCAACTGAGGAAGCGAAATGACCAAAGGATATTGGGTGGCAGCGTATCGAGCGATTCATGACGCGGGCAAGCTCGCGGCGTACGGCGCCCTTGCGACAGCAGTGGTAAGAGCGGCGGGCGGAAAGTTCCTGGTGCGAGGCGGCGAGGTCGTTGCGTTCGAAGCGGGTCTGAAGGAGCGGACCGTCGTGGTCGAATTCCCGAGTTTCGAGCAAGCTCTTGCCGCCTATCAGAGCGAGGCCTATCAGGAGGCGTTGGCCGTGCTGGGAGATGGTGCCGAAAGGGATGCGCGCGTCGTCGCAGGCGTCGACGAGTGAAATGCTCACTGGAGGCTACCGAGGCCGAGCGCACTGTCGAGTCTCGCCGCAGTCTGATTGTCTTTGCTACGACAGAGAAACAAACCTCTACAGTCCTTACTTTTTGCAGCCAGGGAAAACGCTGGTATCAATACGTCACTCAAATGTTATTGTTGTTAACATGTAGATCGTTAAACACTTGAACCTGACGAAATGGAGCAAGAATGGACGAAGCAATTGTTCTCAAAGGACTCAAAGGTCATGTGACGGTTCTCACGATGAACCGTCGCCCACATAACCTGATGGGCCCGACGCTGTATCGCGCGCTACTCGATGAATTCGACGAGGCGGTGAAACGCGGCTCGCGCGCGATCCTGCTGCGCAGCGGTCTGCGGCACTTCTCGGCCGGTGCCGAAGTGTCGCTTTTTCCGGATCGCATTGCCAGGCAAGGCAAGGGGCTGATGGATCCGCTTGAAGTGCTTCGCGGCTTCGAGACACTACCGATCCCGATCGTTGCCGCGGTGAACGGTACATGCCTTGGCGGTGGCTTCGAAGTGGCGCTCGCCTGCGACTTCAGCGTGGTCGCCGAATCGGCCAAAATCGGATCAGTCGAGGTCGCGCTCGGCTTGAATCCGCTGCTCGGTGGCATCCAGCGTCAGGTGATGCGGGCCGGCCCGGCGCGCGCGAAGGAGCTCGCGATGCTCGGCCGCCGTTACGACGCAGCGACGCTCGAACGCTGGGGCCTGATCAATCTCGTTGTGCCCGACGACAAACTCGATGAAGTCGCGCTGTCCGTTGCGCAGGAACTGGCGGCCGGCCCGACCATCGCCCATGCCGCAACCAAGCAGCTCGTACGGGTCGCGGTCAACGAGGGTGTCGCTGCCGCCGACGAAGCGATGTTCGAACTGCAAAAGCCGATCTGGGCGTCGCAGGATCTCAAGCGTGGACTGGAGGCCTTCGATACCACCGGCCCAGGTACCGCCACCTTCGAAGGGAATTGACATGGCCGGACCACTCGAAGGACTCAAGGTCGTCGATTTTTCGCGGGTGCTGGCCGGTCCGCTGTGCGCCCGGACGCTGGCCGATCTCGGCGCCGACGTCATCAAGATCGAGCCGCCGCGGCCCGATGTGTCGCGTGCTGCGTTCCCGAACCGCGACGGCATGTCGGGCTACTACGCGCAGCAAAATAGCGGCAAGCGCAACGTCAGCATCGATCTGAACGCGCCGCGCGCACGCGAGCTTGTGCTGCGCCTGTGCGACGAAGCGGACATCATCGTCGAGAATTTTCGCGCCGGCACGCTCAAGGGGTTCGGACTCGACTACGACACGCTCTCCCGGCGCAATCCAAAGCTGGTCTACGTGTCGATCACCGGCTACGGCCAGCGCGGCCCCTGGGCGTCGCGCATGGCCTACGCGCCGACCGTGCAGGCCGAAGCGGGATTTACGCACAACACGCTGCGCCATTTCGACAGCGCGGGCGACGGCCGCAAGTGGACCGATCCGCTGTCGCACGCGGACGTCTATGCGGGCCTGCAAGCGACGATCGCCGTGCTCGCGGCGGTGCGCAAACGTGAAGTAACCGGACGCGGGCAATACATCGACGTCGCGATGGCTGCCGTGATGATGTCGATCAACGAACGCGCCCACCTCGATCTCGCGGGTATCGATACGGGCGCCGAGCCGGGCATCCTCGGCGCATCCGATGGCCCGCATTTCGTTGGCCCCGGCGGCGAAGAGTTCGTGGCGGCGCAAAGCATCATCGGCAGCAACACGTTTCTGAATTACTTGCGCGCCATGCGCCGTATGGACCTTGCGCAGGACCCGCGCTTTAGTACCGCCGAGCGCCGCCTGCAGAACTACAAGACATTGCATGCGGTGATCCAGACGTGGATGCTCTCGTTCCGCGATCTCAGGACGCTCGATGCGCAGCTCGACGAGGCCAAGATCGCGATCGGCCAGATCCGTACGCTGAAGGAACTGGCCGAGACCGATTGGGCGAAGCAGTGGGGTGCGGTGCACGAGATCCCGGATCGCCGCGGCGGCTCGTATCTCATCCACGGCTATCCATGGCGCTTTTCCGATGATGAGCTTGGAATGCGCAGCGAGCCGGCGTTTCGCGGCGAACACAACGAGCAGGTGTTTCGCGGCGCGGGCTTGTCGGAAGGCGAGATTCGCAACGCGATTGACGCGGGCATTCTGGTCGGCGGCCCGCCACCGTCCGTGAAGGAGATCGACGCCGCTGCTCTTGCGGAAGCACGGTCCGACTAAACGCAACTACGTGTTGCGGTGCGCTAACGGGCTGTAGCCCGTGTGCAAGCGCGAACCTTTCCCTCGGCGTATTGCGTACAGAGGCAAACCTTATGCCGCGAATGGGTGTGCGTATCGGCGATGCGGTTCTTGATGTGCATCGATTGCTCGACGCGGATGCAATTGAGCTGCATTCGCCCGAAGACGACGCACTGCGGCAGAACACCTTGAATGCATGGATGGCGTTGGGACGGACGTCCTCGTCGGCATTGCGACGCGAACTGTTTGCGCTGCTGCATTCGTCCACGGAAGGGGCGGTTCCCGAGACCGTGTCGCGGAAGTGACCGGCGACCTTTGATAGCTGCAGTCCGCCTCGTATTACCGGTATCAACACAACACGTCGGAGAACCGAATGGAAGTGGTGAAGCAAGCCTGTGTAGACGGGTCATCATCAGATGACAACGACCTGTTGCGGAAGGCCTACGCTGCGGCGCAATGGAGGATATTGCCGATACTGTTTGGCTTATGGATGCTGGCGTGGGTCAGTCGTTCGAACGTTGCTTTTGCGAAGTTGCAGATGGTCGTGGATCTGCGATTCAGCGAAACGGTATATGGATTGGGCGCCGGGCTTTTCTTCGTCGGCTATGTGCTGTTCGGCGTGCCTGCGACCATGTTGCAAAAGAAGTTCGGTGCACGCGCGGTGCTTGCCGGTGTCGCCGGCGGCTGGGGCATCACGAGTGTTGCGATGACGTTCATCAACAGCGCACCGACGTTCTATGCGTTGAGGTTCCTGCTCGGTGTGTTCGAGGCCGGCTTCTACCCAGGCGTTGTGTTGTACTTCAATGCGTGGTTCCCGGGGAAAAGGCGTACCCGCAATTTCAGCATTTTCCACTCAGGGTCGCTCTTCTCGACGGTCGCGATTGGCTTGACAGGGGGATTCGTGCTCGAGCACATAAACGGACTGGCCGGCTTTCAGGGCTGGCGATGGATGTTCTTCACTCAGGCTATCCCTACGATCGTGTTGGCGTGCGTCGCGTTCGTGATACTTCCGGATCTGCCCGGCGGCGCGAAGTGGCTTTCGGCGCGACAGCGTATGCTCATCGAGGACGATCTCAGGAAGAATGCCGAAACGATAGATGACATCGACGTAGACGAGCGTCCCCTGTTACTCAACCCCGCTGTCTGGATCCTGAGCGCCGCCTACTTCTGCCTCCTTGCCGCCACGGCGGCACTGTTTTTCTTCTCCCCGACGATACTTCGCGAGGCGGGATTCGGCGGGTACAAGGAGATTGGCCGCGCAGTTGCGGGTGCCTGTATTCTGGGAGCATTGGGCAATGTGCTCATCTGCAGCATCGGGGGCGCCCCGCATCGCCGCCGGCTCTTCTGTGCGCTGGCGTCGGTCTTCACCGCGGTAAGCCTCTCGGCGCTCGTCTTTGTCTGGCACAGTAGTGCCACCGCGACTTTCTTCCTGCTTGTTCTTGGCTTCGCGGGAACGGGGGCGGGTATAACGCTCTTCTGGCAGATGTCTGTCGGCCTGCTCAGCGGTAAGTCGCTGATGGTTGGCGTGCCGTTAATCAGTTCCGTCGCCAACGTCGCTGGCTTCGTTACGCCCTTTCTGATCGGGTATGTTCGCGACGCAACGGGAACTTATGCGAGTGGATTCATCATGGTGGCCTGTGTCCAGGCACTTGGCGTCGTTGTACTTCTGTTCGGCGTGCAGCGCATTGTCAGGAAGCGATCGCGCGTTGGCGATATATCGGTTCAAAGCGCAACGTGATTAGTCGATGCCGATGTGGGTGCAGAAAGTGCTCATGGCAAGTGCCCGTGTGCACCGAAAAGCCGCTCCGGGCACTGCGCGCCTCTGAGCGGCCAGGCATGCGATGTATCCCGACGCCCAGCCGCGCAACTGAGCCGCTAGAATGCGTATGGCGACACACGCTTGTTTAGCGCGTGATCCGCGATATTGCGTGCCTTTTTGCGCAGAATTTATAATCATTTCCTTGTTTTGCTCCTCGAACGAAGGTCACGTGAGTCCCAAGCCATCTATCGCGAAGAATGCGGATTACCACCACGGCAATCTGCGCAACGCGCTCATCGAAGCGGGGCGCAGCGCGCTCATGGAGGTATCGGCACAAGACTTGAGCCTGCGGTACCTCGCGCGCATGGTGGGCGTATCAGAAGCCGCGCCCTCGCGACATTTTGCGGGTATCGACGAACTACTGGCCACGATCGCTGCAAGCGGTTATCGTGACCTCGCTGCGCTACGCGTTGCGATCCGTGACAGCGAGGATACGGCGCTTGCCAAAGCGTACAGGATGATGCGGGTGTACGTTGAGTTCGCGCAACGCCACAATGGGCTGTTCAGTCTGATGATCGGGCCTCGCATCGTGGCGCATCAGGCGTATCCAGAACTCGCCGAGGAAAGTAACAGGTCTTTTGGGTTGTTTTCCGAGACGATCGAGACGCTGGCTATCGAGAGTGGTTGGGCCCACTCCGATCTCAAGCTTGTGACCCATGCCGCGTGGAGTATGGAGCATGGTCTCGCCACGCTGATCCTGGCGAACCGCGCGCCGCGCGCGGACACGAAAGTGGCGATACCAAAGTTGATCGACTTCGTCGTGATGACGCTACTTGGCGCCATCACGGCGGGTCCGGATCATCTCCAGAGCGTGATTCAGCAATGCGCGCAGTTTCAGAAGCCAGTGGTGACGCGCCCAGCTCGAAAGCGCGTCAAAGCGTAGTCATGATCGCCGTCGAGAACGAGGCACCGATGGCGCGGCCTGGAATATCGTTCTGAACGTGTACGAAATCCCTGCAACTGGTTGCGGGTTTTTTCCAGCCGGCTGAATCGGCTGAAAGCGCCAGGGGGCATGGGTTCCGGCCGCCTCGCTCGAATCGGCTAGAATCCCCATGCTTTGAAGGTCGAAAGGGCCCAAAGCCAATCGTGGCAAGAGATTCCAACGAGATTGAGTGTCGAGGAGTTCGGGCAATTTGTCTGGCCGCATCTGAGCAAGGGACGTCGCGGCCCGGCGCGAAAGCTCAGCGCGCACACAATCTTCAACTACATCCTGAAGGAGCTCTATCTCGGCTGCCAATGGAAGGAGCTGCCCATCGGGAAGGATCGGCACGGCCGCCCCGAGATCCATTACACGCGCATCTATCGAGCCTTCCGGCGCTGGGAAGCGGACGGATGCTTTGATGCCATTTTCGAGAGTTCGGTGTCCCAACTTCATTGCGACGATCGCCTGGACACGCGCATCATCCATGGCGATGGCACTACGAGCGCCGCGAAGAAGGGAGGCGACAACCTCGGCTTCAGCGGCCACAAGAAGGTCAAGGGCTGCAAGGTCGTTGTCCTGTGCGACCGCAACTGCAACGTGATCGCGCCGTTCGTGTCGGCCCCGGGCAATCGCAATGAATCGCCGCTGTTGCGCGAAGCGCTGCCGCGGCTCACGCGCATCGCCCGGGCGGTAGGGCTCGATCTGCGGGGCAGCGTTGTGAGCCTGGATGGCGTGTACGACTGCCGGCGCAAGCGTAAAGCCATTTTCAATCGCAGCTATTGCGCGTTTTTTGGCTTCTATTGTGCAGGGACAGGGCATCCACCGGATTGTGCGAAAAGTAGTCTTGAATTCTTGAACGCATAGTCATAATATAGGGTCGATGGACAAACCTGATATCCCCAGAAAACCGGCCGCCACCGGCTGCCGCGGCCGGCCGCGTGAGTTCGATACGCAGGCGGTGCTTGCCAGTGCTGGCCAGGTTTTCTGGAATCACGGCTATCACGCCACCTCGGTCGACGATCTCTGCAAGGCCACCGGCGTGCTGCGAGGAAGCCTCTACGGCGTATTCGGCGACAAGCACGGTCTGCTGCTGGCCGCGCTCGACCACTACGCGGATGGATCGATTGCACGGCTCGCCGAACGTCTGAACGCCAACATTCCGCCAGAAGAGGCGCTGCGCAATGCCTTGCTGCATCACGTGCGCGCCGCGTCGGCGCTGAATGCGCAGCGCACCTGCTTCATCACGAATGCGACGCTCGAAATGTCTCCAGACGATGTCGCATTGCGCGAACGTATCGAATCCATCCAGCGTCGCACGATCACGCTGCTCTCGGCGGCGGTGATCCGCGGTCAGGCAAGCGGCGTCTTCAACCCCACGCTCGACGAAAAAGCCGTGGGCGAATTCCTGTTGTGTATTACGCAGGGGCTACGCGTGCTCGGCAAAACACCGCGTGACGAACAGCAACTGACATCCATCGTCGATCTGGCCATGCGCGCCCTGGTCTGATTTTTTTTCGCTAATTATTGAACGATCGGTCATGAAACATGAACGTATAGGGTCTTCTGCATCCGGCGCTGCGGTATGCACCGCGGGTGTTGGCGCGATGGGCTCGCCCGTTGCCGCCTCGCCGCCGCGCTTCGAGCGACAGGGGCTCGCGCTCGCCGTGCTGTTCATCGGTGCATTCCTCGCGCCGCTTGACTACTTCATCGTCAACCTTGCGCTGCCCTCGATTCACAGCGGACTGAACGCAACCGATGCGCAGTTGCAACTGATCGTATCGGCTTACGCTTCGGCGTACGCGGTGCTGCTGATCACGGGCGGTCGGCTCGGCGATCTGTTCGGCCGCAAGCGCATGTTCATGGGCGGCATGGCGGCGTTCGTGCTGGCGTCGGCGCTGTGCGGCTTCGCGACGAGCGGCCATATGCTCGTGATTTCGCGCATCGTGCAAGGCATCGCGGCTGCCGTGATGGCGCCGCAGGTGCTCGCGACGATCCGCGCGGTCGTACCGGCGCATCGGCAGACGAAAGTCGTGAGCTTTTACGGCTTCGTGTTCGGACTGTCGTCGATCGTCGGGCAGCTCGGCGGCGGCGCGCTGATCACGTACCACCCGTTCGGGCTCGACTGGCGGATCATCTTCCTGATCAACATTCCGGTCGGCATTCTGGCGTTTTTCGGCACCTGGAAGTTTGTCCCCGAAAGCCAGCCCGCCGTGCGCACGGGCGTCGACCTGAAGGGCGTCGGGCTGCTGTCGCTCCTGCTGATGCTGATCATCTATCCGATGACGCATGGCCGCGAAGCCGGCTGGCCCGCGTGGACCTTCGTCATGTTCGCGCTCAGCGTGCCGGTGCTGGCGCTCTTCATCGTCACGGAAAGGCGGATCGACCGCGCGGGCGGCCATCCGCTCGTCGACCTGAAGCTGTTCGGCAATCCGGCCTTTGCGACCGGTCTCGTGCTCGCGTTCCTGTTCTATTGTGAAAGCGCGTTCTTTCTGACGTACGGCATCTATCTGCAAACGGGGCTGCACTGGACGCCGCTCGCCTCCGGCATCGCGATCATGCCGTTCGCGACCGGCTTTATCGTCGGACCGTTTTTCTCACCGGCGATCGTCCGGCGGATCGGCAGCCATGTGCTGACGCTCGGTTTTGCGATGCTGGCAGTGGGCTTTTCGGTGACGACGTGGGCGGCCGGCCAGAGCGCGGTACCGGAGCCGATCTTCTATGTGAGCCTCGTGTGCGCCGGGATCGGGCACGGGCTCGTGCTGCCATCGCTGATGCGCATCGTGCTGGCGGAAGTCATATCGGAAAAGGCCGGGCTGGCCTCGGGCGTGGTTTCATCGACGTTGCAGATCGGCGCCGCGTTCGGCACGGCTGCGATCAGCGGGGCTTTTTTCGGGGTACTTGGCCAGCAAACGACCCAAGAAGCGTATGCGCACGCGTTCCAGGTCTGTATCGGCATTACGACCGCGCTGCTGTTCGTGTGTATTGGTTTGAGCGTGCTGCTGGTCCGGCATCAGCGGATGGCGGCTCGGCCCGCCTGATCCGGGCTATCCCGCATTGCAATCAACCCTGGCTAAAGCGCTGAATGGCGCTGATTGAGCGATTGACACACGGATGTCAAAATCGCCAGGGTTATTTATTGCAATGCGGAAAACATTTTATGGATTTCATGTGAATATTTAATGGTTTGAAAAAATCCATATATGCACCTGGTGTTCAAGGATGGTTTAACCCCTTGCTTCGCGAAGGACATAATAGCGATTTTATTAGTCATAAAAAGCCGGCCCGGAAATTGTTGCGCCATCGAGGGGCAAGTCGCGCCGATGAGCACGCAATCTGTGCATCCGGTCGAATGGCTGCAAGCGCCTGTCAGTAAGGGATATGCGGCAGTGCGTCACTGACCGGCATGGCACGCCGCGCATGCGGACCCGCGTGTTTCAAAGTGTTCCCGAAAGTAATAAAGCGCGTTTACCGAAAAAATGCTTGCCTGAAAAAAATTCGATTGTTAATCTTGGCAGGCATTTTAAAATCTAACATCAATCCGGTGATCGGGATTGAAGACGAAGGCTGGTTTTGTGAACGACAGTGCGTAAATCACGGTTCACGTTCAAAGTCGCATAAGGCCAGGGTAATGGCCACGGCAATTCCGCTTCGACCGTTTCATCCGTTTCACCGATTCAGCCAGATTGACGTTCAAGACCAGACTGTCGATTCTGCTGCTGCTTGACCGGCGTTCGCCATCGCGCGGCGTCGAGTCGCAAACAGCGACGTATAGTTCGCTGCCGCTTCACGCAGAACAGCACCGACAGCTGGACGCAATCGATGTTTTCGCACCGGGGATACTTATGCTGAGCGCTACCCTCGACACTACTGATACGCCGCAACCCGACTCGCACCGCGTCGGCGATGTGGTGACCCTGAAGTCAGGCGGCCCGCGCATGACCGTGACGCATGTCGGTCCCGTCGCGCTGGCGGAAGGGGACTGGCTCGTCTGCCAGTGGTTCGACGAGCAGGGCGAATTGCGCCAGGACGTATTCGCTTTCGACCGCGTGCGGCCGGAGCCGCGCTCCATTCCGGCAGGCTCCGTACAACTGCAGCAGTTCGCGCGATTCGGTTACGGACGCTAAGCCTTCGCGCTATCGACGCGCCTCGGTCGCCATCCTGACCGCAAGCCCGGCGAGCACTGTTCCCATCAGCCAGCGCTGAATGACCATCCAGGTCGGACGCTGCGCGAGAAACATCGCGATCGATCCCGCCATCACGGCGGCGATTGCGTTGATGGTGAGGCTCATCGCGATCTGCACGACGCCGAGCGTCAGCGATTGCACGAACACACTGCCGTGCTGCGGATCGATAAACTGCGGCAGCAGCGACAGATACAGCACCGCGATCTTCGGATTCAGCAGATTCGTGACGAAGCCCATCGCGAAGAGTTTGCGCGGGCTGTCGGCGGGCAGGTCGCGGACCTGAAACGGCGAGCGTCCGCCCGGCTTCACGGCCTGCCATGCGAGCCACAGCAGATACAGCGCGCCGCCGAAACGCAGCGCGTCGTATGCGAAGGGCACAGCGAGCAGCAGCGCGGTAATACCCAGCGCCGCGGACAGCATATAAAACACGAAGCCCAGCGCCACGCCGCCAAGTGAAATCAGGCCGGCCGTGCGGCCCTGGCAGATCGAGCGCGAGATCAGATAGAGCATGTTCGGGCCAGGCGTAAGCGCCATCCCGAGCGAGACAAGTCCGAAAGTCAACAGACTGGAAAGATGCGGCATTGCATGGCTCCGTAAAAATTAGTCGATAGCGCGGAGTGATCCACAACGATCAGGCAATGCCCAGGCGCGCGGCAAAAACGTGAGGAAAACGCGTGCGGAAACACGTCATGAAAAACCCACGGTCCGCGTTCCCCGATGGTGTCTCCATCTTGCAGCGCCAGTTGCGCGGACCCAGCCATTATTCCATGCGCCAGCGTTTTGCGTAAAAACGCGCGCAGACAGGCCGGCGTTCAGCCCGACTCAACGCCGTAGCGGCCTGAAAAACCGGCGGATTTCCTCAGCCAGCAACGCAGGTTGCTCCATCGCGGCGAAGTGCCCGCCGCGCGGCATGTCGGCCCATTGCGTGAGATCGAACACGCGTTCGATCCACGATTGCGGCGGCCGGCTGATTTCCTTCGGAAAGCGCGCGAAGCCAAGCGGCGGACGCACCCGCTCGCCATGTGCAAAACGAAGCGGCTTCAATCGCATCTCCCAGTAAAAACGCATCGATGACGCGATCGTCTGCGTATACCAGTAGAGCGAGAGATTCGTCAGCAGTTCGTCTTTCGAAAACACGCTTTCGATGTCGCCATTGCAGTCGCTCCACGCGCGAAATTTTTCGATGATCCATGCAGCAAGCCCCGCAGGCGAGTCGTTCAACGACGTGGCAAGTGTCTGTGGCTTCGTACTGTGCACATGCGCGTAGCCGCCTTCGAGCGCGGCCCACATCGCTTTTGCATCGAGAAAAGTCTGTTCACGCGGGGTGATGGGGGGATCGTCGGCGGTGAGCGGTGGCTCATACGAACTCGGCAAATAATTCAGATGGATGCCGTCGACGTGCTGCGGATGCCGGTACGCGAGCGCGATCGACACAGCCGCGCCGAGATCGCCGCCCTGCGCACCGAAGCGCTCGTAGCCGAGTCCGTGCATCAGTTCGGCCCATAGATCCGCAGTCGCGAACGCGGACGTGCCGGGCTTCACGGGTCGCTCCGAAAAGCCAAAGCCGGGCAGCGAGGGCACCACGATGTCGAACGCATCGGCCGGGTCCGCGCCGACCGATGCCGGATCGCACAGATGCGGCAGCAGTTCCATGAATTCGATGAACGACCCCGGCCAGCCGTGCGTGATAACGAGCGGATACGGTCTCGGTCCGACGCCACGCCGATGCACGTAGTGGATATTCAGCCCGCCGACCTGTGAGACAAACTGCGGCTCGCGGTTCAGGCGCTGCTCGGCGGTACGCCAGTCGTAACCGTTCGCCCAGTGATGCGCGAGTTCGCGCACGTACGCAGGATCGACACCGAGCGCCCACGGCGCGCCGTCGTAGTGATCGGGCCAGCGCGTATGCTGCAGCCGTGCGCTGAGCGCCATGACCTGCGTATCGGGGATCGCAATCAGGAACGGTGTCACCTGCATCGGGCCTCTCCGGTCAGTGCTGCGTGGCTACTTCGTCGACCGGTCGCGCGTCGAGGTGCGCGAAGCGCGCATCTGCACGCGTTCGATCAGATTCTTCGAGAAACCGCGCATGGTCACGATACGCCGTGTCGCGACCACCTCGCCCGCGACGTTGGCCGGCGGATTCGGCTGAAGCGCCCAGTAAAGCGCGAGCAACCAGCCGAACACCGTCCATCCAAGCACGGCATTGAAGAGCGCAATGACGAGCAGATCATGGCGCTTGCGGCGGTCCGCGAGAATCGCCGGCAGGAAATAAACCGCGAGCGCGACGGCGGCCCCGATGATCTGAACGATCAGGCTGATTCCCATGAAGCAGCTCCCGGAAGCGTGACGTATCGAGTCATTGTCGCGCGAACATCGTCATTGTGCAGCGGTTCCGTCGAACGCATGAAGTGCTTTATGAAACGTTTCGTGATCGCCGCGCGAGGACTATCATTGAGACTTTGCACGCGCGGGACTGCCCTCATGATTTCTGACGACACCACTCAACAGGCGCAACAGGTCAATCACGACGCGCTCCGGGAATTCGTCGACCGCAAGTGGAACGACGAGATCGTACCGGCGCTGACCGACTACATCGCAGTGCCGGCCAAAAGCCCGGCGTTCGATCCCGACTGGGTCAAGAACGGCTACATCGAGCGCGTCGTGACCGACGCCGCGCAATGGGCCGAACAGCAGCCGGTGCGCGGCCTCAAGCTCGAAATCGTGCGCCTGCCGGGCCGCACGCCGGTGATCTTCTTCGAAACGGCCGCCACGCGTTCGGGTAGCACCGAGACCATCGTGCTGTACGGTCACCTCGACAAGCAGCCGGAATTCGACGGCTGGCGCAACGGCCTCGGCCCGTGGACGCCCAGGTTCGAAGACGGCAAGCTCTACGGTCGCGGCGGCGCTGACGATGGCTACGCGATCTACGCAAGCCTCACCGCGCTTGCGGCGCTCGACGCGCAGGGCGTCGAACGTCCGCGTTGCGTCGGCATCATCGAAACCTGCGAGGAGTCGGGCAGCTACGATCTGCTGCCGTATGTCGACGCGCTGCGTGAACGGCTCGGCAAGGTGGGCCTCGTGGTCTGCCTCGATTCGGGCGCGGGCAATTACGACCAGTTGTGGCTCACCACGTCACTGCGTGGTCTCGTCGCGGGCGATCTGGAAGTTCAGGTGCTCGACGAAGGCATTCACTCGGGCGGCTACGGCGGCATCACGCCGTCCAGCTTTCGCATCATGCGCCAGTTGTTCGAGCGGCTCGAAGATGCATCGAGCGGCCATCTGCTGCCGAAGGGATTTCATTGCGCGATTCCGGCTGAGCGTCTGCGCGAAGCGGAAGCCACGGCCCAGATTCTCGGCGACGACGTCTGGAAAAAGATTCCGTGGGCGTGCGGCCAGGATGGCCGTCAGGTGTTGCCCACCACGACCGATCCGCAGGAAGCGCTGCTCAATTCCACGTGGCGTCCGTCGCTCGCGGTGACCGGTGCATCCGGCCTGCCGTCGCTCGCCGATGCAGGCAATGTCCTGCGTCCGCGCACGGCGTTCAAGTTGTCGCTGCGCCTTCCGCCCTTGATCGACGCGGCGAACGCCGTTGCTGAACTGAAGGCGCTGCTCGAATTCGATCCGCCGTACAACGCGAAGGTCACGTTCAAACCGGATCAGGGCGCGGCGACCGGATGGAGCGCGCCTGATCTCGCACCGTGGCTCGCTTCGGCGCTCAACTGCGCGTCGCAGCAGCACTATGGCGCGGACTGCGCGTACATCGGGCAGGGCGGCACGATTCCGTTGATGAACGTGTTGAAGGAAGGCTTCCCGCAGTCGCAGTTCATGGTGTGCGGCGTGCTCGGGCCGAAGTCGAATGCACACGGCCCGAACGAATTTCTACACGTGCCGTATGCGAAGAAGTTGACGGCCACCGTCGCGGAAGTGATCTCCGCCGCGCCGTGAATCGTTAGCGACTTTTCGGGCGGGCAGGCGCTGCGCTGAAGCGTTGGCGGCCGCCCGCGGCTTTCGATGACGACGCAACCATCTGGTTCGCTCGTCGGCCCAGACCTCTTCCTTTTCCCGGTCCCTTATCTGTAAAGCGCAATGCCTGCAATGAGGGCAAACGCTTCTTTGCGCAAATTAAATCCGCAATTCGCCACATTTAGTCAAATACGTGAACTTTTTACCTATGCGATTTGAATAAACAATGCATGGGATTTCGGCAAAAATAGCGCCACACGCTCTCAACCGGCTTTAGCCCATCGTCCGTCTGGAGGAATTCCTCCAGTGCCGCAGAAGCGTCGCCGGGGCACAACGGTATACACGAAATCGTTCTCCGGCGGGCTAGCCGGCGAGCAGCGCATTCCTTCCGGCCATTCGCAAGTATGGAAATCCATATAAGGATTTGCCACGATCTGTTAGCCCCCGCTCCCCACGGAATTCCGGTCTGTTTTAGGCTCCCATTGCTTTACCTGGATTTAAAAACCTGATGAGGACCAAAATGAATCTCCGTAACCATCACGCCTGCCGTCCCTTCATTGAAGCCGGCAATCTGTCACAAATTTCCGCCTACTACGAAGAAGGCCGCAACGTTATGTGGATGATGTTGCGTGCGCAACCCCGTCCGTGTTTCAACATAGAACTCGTGCACGACATCCTGAGCCTTGCCCGGTCCGCGCGTGAATCCAGACTGCCGATCGACTTCTGGGTGACCGGCTCGCTGATTCCGACGATGTTCAACGTCGGCGGCGATCTGGACTTTTTTGCCGACGCCATCCGCTCGGGCAAGCGCGAGGAACTGATGGCCTATGCGCGATCCTGCGTCGATTGCGTTCACGCTGCCGCACGCGGTTTCGATACCGGCGCGATT
The DNA here is from genome assembly GCF_050436565.1 of Paraburkholderia sp. GAS42. Classification (NCBI taxonomy): domain Bacteria; kingdom Pseudomonadati; phylum Pseudomonadota; class Betaproteobacteria; order Burkholderiales; family Burkholderiaceae; genus Paraburkholderia; species Paraburkholderia sp. GAS42. Next base: position 118,228 of record NZ_JBNDML010000013.1, read on the forward strand.
TCGATCGCGATGGTGGAGGGCACGGCGCTCGGCGGCGGCTTCGAAGCTGCGCTTGCGCACCATTTCCTGCTCGCGCAGAACGACGCGCGGATGGGCTTTCCGGAAATTGCCTTCAACCTGTTCCCCGGCATGGGCGGCTACTCACTGGTCGCGCGCAAGGCGGGCATGCGTCTCGCGGAGGAACTGATCGGCGTCGGCGAATCGCACACGGCGGAATGGCATTCGGCGCGGGGACTCGTCGACCAGCTGTTCGAACCGGGCGATGCCTACGTCGCCACGCGTACCTTCATCGACACGATGCGCCCGAAGCTGAACGGCATTCGCGCGATGATGCGCGCGCGCCAGCGCGTGCTGCAGCTTTCGCGTGCCGAGCTGATGGAGATCACGGAAGATTGGGTCGAGGCGGCGTTCACGATCGAAGAGAAGGATCTTGCCTTCATGGAGCGCCTCGTGATGCTGCAGAACCGCCGAACGTCGAATCTGCGTGCAAGCCCGGCGCCGAGCGCGAACGTGGCGTAAGGGCCCCTGAATCATTCGTGGCCGCACCAGAAGCCCCGATTAACACGGCCAACAACAGAAAACGGTAAACGGTAATGGCAGTGCAGTAAGCGCGACAGCTGACGTTCAGGCGATGAGTCTGACTTTCTGTCTGTCGCGCAACCACGCTTCGAACTCCGCGGCGGGCATGGGCCGGCCATAACGGTACCCCTGCACGTATTCCACGCCGAGTCCTTTCATGAATACTTCTTCGGCTTCGGTTTCGATCCCTTCGGCGACCACCTTCAGATCCAGTTCCTGCGCGACGGCCACCATCGAGCGCACCAATGCCTGCGCCTTCTTGTCGGCGTTGATCGACCGCACGAAACTGCGATCGAGCTTGATGACATCGAGCGGAATCCGGCCAAGCTGCGACAGCGACGAATAGCCCGTGCCGAAATCGTCCAGATGCACCTGCGCGCCGAGCTGGCGGAACTGCGTGATCAGTTCGATGGCGGCGGCTTCGTCTTCGATCAGGCAACTTTCTGTCAGCTCCAGATCGACGAGACAGGTATCGAGATTCGCGCGTTCGAGCGCTTCGCTGAAATGCCGCACCACGGCGGTATCGACCAGTTGCCGTGCCGACACATTGATCGCCACGCGCAGATCCAGCCCTTGTGCCTTCCACGCTGCGGCCTGCATCGCCGCGGTCTGCATGACCCAGCGGCCGAGTGGCCCGATCAGGCCCGATTCTTCCGCGTAACGGATGAACTCGTTCGGCTGGATCTGGCCGCGCTCCGGCGAGTTCCAGCGCACCAGCGCCTCGACGGCCTTTACGACGCCGGTGGCAAGCTCCAGCTTCGGCTGATAGAAGAGGGTGAGCTGGCCTTCTTCGAGACCGCGCCGCAGGTTCGTGTCGAGCCACATGTACTCGGCGACCTTGCGGTCCATCTCCGGCGAGAACACGCGGCAGGTGCGTTTGCCTTCGTCTTTCGCGACGTACATCGCGGTGTCGGCGGAGCGGATCACCGATTCGAGGCTGTCGCCATGTTCGGGACACAGCGCGATGCCAATCGAGCAGCCCGTGTACACCTCGACCAGCCCGAGGCTGAACGGCGTGCGCAGGCGCTCGAGAATGCGCTGCGCGGTCGCTTCGAGCGCGGCCCGCGTCGCGCTGGTTGCGAGCACAATGAATTCGTCGCCACCGAGGCGCGCGATCGTGTCGCCTTCATCGAGGCAGCCACGGATCGCCGACGAAACGTCCTGGATCAGCCGGTCGCCGAACACATGACCGTAGTGATCGTTGACCTTCTTGAAGTTGTCGAGATCGAGGAAAAGAATGCCGACGGATTCGCCTTCCTTCGCGGACTCGATGGCCTTGCGGATTCTGTCCTGGATGGCATTGCGGTTCGGCAGGCCCGTGAGCGAATCGGTATTCGCCAGTTCCGACAGACGCGCCTGCGCGCGCCGTTCCTCGGTGATGTCGGTGCCGGAACAGATGAGGAACTGCTCGTCCACGCCGCTCCCGCTTTTGACGAACTTGTTGCGGAACAGGAACAGACGTTCGCCGTGAACGGTCTTTACGAGCCGCTCGACCTCATACGACACACCGCGATTGAAAAAGCCGCTGATATTGAAACTGGACGCCGCGCCGTCTTCCGACGACATGAACAGCGCCCAGACGTTTTTACCGATCACGTCCTCTTCTTTCATGCCGGACAGTTCTTCGCCGAGGCGATTGAAACGCTGGATACGTCCGGCCTGATCGAGAATCACGACGAGTGAATTGACCTCCGACACGACCTGTTCGGCAAACGACAGTCCGTGCACGAGATCGCGCGCGACAGATTCGGTATCGGAATAGGCGGAAGCGGTGCCGGCCCACGACATGCCATTCAGCTTCTTGCCGACCAGATGCAGACGCAACGATTCGCCGAACAGGCGAATATCGAGGATCAGACTGGCGGTGATGCCAGTCAGGCGCCGGATCTGGGCGGCCTGCTGGCCGGTGAGGGCGACGGCGACGTCAGCGGGCCCGGACCCTGTTTCTGCGGTCAACTCAAGCGCATTGCTATCCCTCGACAGACGCCAGCATGGGCTGGTCGTGCCGAAGTGCGCAAACAGCACCTGGTGCTCCTGGTCATCCTGCATGGGGTCCCCCGGACAAGCTGCGCCATCGGGCTCGCTGTAAACGCATGCGAGCGGTCGGGCGGCAAACGGTCTTCCGTCGAAGATTGGCTTCATTGTATCCAGGTGGCCGGATGACGGGTTTCGTAACAGGTTAACGACGGGATATTCCCATTTCTTTAACAGATTTGTGGTTTTAAAGCCAGGTGTTGGGGCGGCGCGACTGCTATCGAAGGTCGCATGACCTTGCCATTTCGCCAGAGCTTCAGTAGCGGTGTGCCAGCGCAATACGCATGCGTTCGCGTGCTTCTGCGTCGAAATCGCCGAGATAGCCGAACGAACCCGCCACCAGCGTCGCCACCGGCACGCCATCGCGATACAACACCCGGTTGCCGCTCACCGCAGGCACCTTGTCGCCTGGCAACAACGTGCCGACGAGATTCAGCGGGTCCGTACCCGACACGCATGCAAAAGCACCATCGTTCGCATGACGTCGCACTTCGCGCAGCATTGGAATCGCTTCGGGCAGCGCGAACTGCTCGCCCGCGAGGCCATTGACGAACCGTCCGCCGCGCACCAGTCCGCGCGCTTCGAGCTTTTGCAGCATGCGCAGCAGCTCGCGCCACGGCGGCAGCCAGTCGGCTTCACGCTCGAGCAGACGCCAGAACACGACGCCATAGCGGCGCAGCAGTGTCATGGCGATATGTTCCAGCACCTCGGGGTCAGTGGGTGGCGGCCGGATGGATAGCAGCGGCGACGTCTCCACTGCAGGCGCTACGCGACGCCGCACCAGCGCCCAGCGGCCCGCGTCGTCCATTCCGCCGATCAGCGCGCCGGCACCGCGTGGCCGGCGGCTCCCGTAGTATGCATTGCGTTTGGCAACCGGCTTCAGCAACCCGCGCAAACCCGCGAAGCTATCGGAATTCACAAGACCCGCGGCGACCAGTTCGCCCAGCGCATTTTCCAGTTCGATTTTCAGCACGCGTACATCAGTCAACAATTCGTCGAAGAACATCGCGCCGTGTTCCTTCAACGCGTCGTACACGTGCTGAGCGCGCGGCGACAGGTCCGGCAATTTCGACGTATCGATCAGCGCGCTCCAGACGTTCACGTTCCGGCGCGGCAACAGCACGATCGGCGTGCTGCGCACCGGCGCCGCCGCGACCTTCGAGCGTTCGGTCAGCCGGGTCCACACCACCTTGCCCGAGCGGCACAATTCGTCGAGCGAGGTAATCGAATAATCCTTGAGACGTGTGGGCAGAATGTCTTCTTCCCACGCGCCCGCAGCAGCCTGAAATCCTTCGAGCTGGTCGACTACGGCGGCTAGCGCTTCGCGTCCCTCTCCGCGCGTGTCGGGCGTCACGTGTTGCCACGCGAACAGGAAGCGCATGAAATCGTGCCGCTCGACAGGCTCGATCTCGCGACGCAACCGCTTCACCGTGTAGCGGTTGATGCGTGCAAGCAGATGACGTTCGCACCATTCGTCTTCGTTTGCACCGGGCGTGAACCGGCCACGCATCACGTAGCCTTCCGCTTCAAGTCGCGTCAACGCCTGCGCCAGCACAGACGCATCCAGCGCAAGCGCACGTGCAATCTGCGGCACGGGTAGCGGACCAAATCCGGTCATACGCGCGCGTACGACGTCGACAATCGCGTCTTCTGCAGTCCATGTTTCCGTATAACCCTTGGGCGCTTTCACGGCGGGATCGATGGGCGCATCGGGATGGATTGCACGCAGGCACATCAGGCGTTCGACCGGCAACCACAATGTGTCATCCTGACCGACCTGCATGCGCGTCGCGCGGCCGCCCGTGGCCAGCGTGTCGAGCCATGCTGACCAGCCTTCATTGCGCTGCGCTTCCGTCTCAGTGATGCAGGCGAGACCCGTCAGCGCTTCGTGCATTTCATCGACGCTGCGCGCTTCCGGCCACGCTTCGTCCCGCACGCTTTCGATCGCTTCGGGATCGAGCGCGCCGAGATCGTCGGCGGAAGCCGGGTCGGTATAACGACGATTGAGCACGGCCTGCGTGCGGCGTTCCTCGATCGGCGCGTCGTCGAGATATGCGTAGGGCTTTGCCGTGAGGATTTCGGCGGCAAGTGGCGAGGGCGCGGGCAGATCGCGTGCGACGAGCGTCAGCTTGCCCTGTTCGATGCGTCGGAGCAGGGCGAGCCAGCCATCGGTATCCATCGCTTCGTGCAGACAGTCGTCGATCGTCTGATCGACGAGCGGATGGGCCGGTATATCGCGTTCACCGACGATATTCTCCAGACACGCCGCCTGATCGGGAAATACCGCGGCCAGCAGATCGTCGCTGCGCATGCGCTGGATCTGCGGTGGGGTTTTACGGCCGCCGTTATAGCGCGGCAATGCAAGCGCGGTTGTCGCGTTCCAGCGCCAGCGCACGCCGAAAAGCGGCGCGTCGAGCAGCGCCTGGATCAGCAGATGCCCGGCAGTATTCGAATGCAGATAGCGCCACACTTCATCGAGCACAAAGCTGTGGCTGCCGGTGAGCGACAGGATGATCGCGTCTTCGGTTGCTGCGGCCTGCAGCTCGAAATTGAACGTACGGCAAAAGCGCTTGCGCAGCGCGAGACCCCACGCGCGATTCAACCGGCTGCCGAACGGCGCGTGAATCACGAGCTGCGTGCCGCCGGATTCGTCGAAGAACCGCTCCATCACGAGCGTTTCCTGCGACGGCAAAACACTTAACGCTGAACGCGCCCGCGCGAGATACTCGACGATCTGCCGCGCGGCGGATTCATCGATACCGATGTGTTCGATCAGCCAGTCGATCGCATGTTCGATCTGCGGCGCGAGCGTAGCGGTTTCGCGTTCGGCGATAGCAACGCCGTCGCCTGCGGGCGCGATGGTTGCACGCTCAACGTTTATCGTTTCCGGTTTGAACGACAAGAGGCGATCGATGTCGGCACGCAGCCGTGCGACGCCCATCGACAGTTCGTCGCTACGTCCTGGCGCTTCGCCCAGCCAGAATGGAATGTTCGGCGACTGCCCGTGCGCATCTTCCACCCGCACGCGGCCCGTTTCGACACGCAGGATCCGGTATGACGTGTTGCCGAGCTGGAACACGTCGCCCGCGAGACTTTCGACCGCGAAGTCTTCGTTGACCGTGCCAATGTTCACGCCCTGCGGTTCGAGAATCACCGCGTAGTCTGCATTCTCCGGAATCGTGCCGCCTGACGTAACCGCGACCAGCTTGCTACCGCGGCGGCCACGCAGCGTGCCGTTGACCACGTCACGATGCAGCCAGGCACCGCGCGCGCCATGACGCGTTGTATAGCCTTCGGCAAGCATGCGCAGCACGGCGTCGAACTGCTCGCGATCGAGACCGGCATACGGCGCCGCGTGACGGAAGAGATCGAAGAGCGCTTCTTCGTTCCATTCCTGACTCGCGACCTCCGCTGTGATCTGCTGTGCGAGCACATCGAGCGGCGCGCGCGGAATCACGAGCGTATCGAGTTCACCGCGCCGCACGCAGTCGAGGAGCGCGGTGCATTCGATCAGGTCGTCGCGCGAGGTGGGAAAGAGGCGCCCTTTAGGCATGCCGCCGACATGGTGTCCCGAGCGCCCGACGCGTTGCAGGAACGGCGCGATGCCGCGCGGCGAACCCATCTGGCAGACCAGATCGACGTCGCCGATATCGATGCCGAGTTCGAGCGAAGCCGTGGCGATCAGAACGCGCAGGTCACCACTTTTCAGACGCTGCTCAGCGTCGAAACGATGCTCCTTCGACATGCTGCCGTGATGCGCGGCCACCGCTTCCTTGCCGAGCCGCTCGGTCAGATGTCGCGACGCGCGCTCAGCCATGCGGCGCGTGTTGACGAACACGAGCGTCGTGCGATGCATCGCGACGAGTTCTGCGAGCCTGTCGTAGACGCGCTCCCACACTTCGTTCGCCATCACCGCTTCGAGTGGCACGGGTGGCATTTCCAGCGCGAGATCGCGCGCGCGAACATGACCGACATCGACGATCGCGCAATCGGCAGGCGCGTCGTCATCGATCGCAGCGCCGCCGGTCAGAAAGCGTGCGACGGCCGTGACCGGTTTTTGTGTCGCAGAGAGGCCGATGCGCGGCAAACGTCGCCCACATAGTGCATCGAGTCGTTCGAGGCTGAGCGACAGATGGCTTCCACGTTTGCCGCCCGCTATCGCGTGGATTTCATCGACGATGACTGTACGCGTCGTTGCCAGCATGCGGCGGCCCGAATCGGAACCGAGCAGCACGTAAAGCGATTCAGGTGTGGTCACGAGAATGTGCGGCGCGCGCTTCTTCAACGCATTGCGTTCCTGCTGCGTGGTGTCGCCGGTGCGCACGGCGGTGCGAATATCGAGTGCAGGCAGTCCGCGTTCGGCCAGTTCGCTCGCGATGCCTTCAAGCGGCGTCTGCAGGTTGATGCGGATATCGTTCGACAGCGCCTTCAACGGCGATACGTATACGACGAGCGTTTCATCGGGCAGCTCGCCGTCGTTGTCGATGCCCTGTTTGACGAGTTCATTGATCGCCGAGAGAAAGGCCGTGAGCGTCTTGCCGGAACCGGTGGGCGCGGCGACCAGCGTCGAGCGGCCGCGACGGATTTCCGGCCAGGCGGCCGCCTGGGCGTCGGTCGGGGCAGGGAAGGCCTTGAGAAACCAGCCGGCGACGGCCGGATGAAAGCCGGCCAGCGCGCCCGCTGCGGAGGAGCCGGGAGTCATGGAGCCGTAGGTGGGGGCGCGACGTGCCATTTCCAGAGGGCGGCGGGCACCGTCCGTTTCGGTGGTCGAACGGAAAGTCTGGCAGGTTTTGGCGGGGCGTGCCAGCGCCGTGAAAATGGCTACCCGCCAGGGCTCGACAGGGAAGGGTGGCGTGGACGAAACACACGTTCGCCGTGTCGAAAAAAACTCGGGTGTGCGCGGCACGCGGCATGTGCCTACCAGGCCCAGCGCACGCCCGCGTCGCCGAGGATGGTTCGTTGATGCGGGCCACCCAGGTTGGTCAGCCAGCTTGCCGTCGCAAAGACGCTCGCTGACCTGCCGATCTTTCCGACGACTCCCGCTCCAATCTGGCCGGCCGTCTGCCCGACAGTCGTGCCGATCACTGTCGTGCCCGCGAAGGTCGCCTTGTCGTCGGATCCGAACGAGCGCAATACGTTGAAACGCAGCCACGGTTGCCAGCTCGTTCCGATCGTATCGAAGCGGCCCTGCAGCCGTACGCCGATCCGTCCGAGAAATGTGTTGCCGTTGTTGAAGCTGACCGTCGAGACGCCGTCGTTCAGATCGTTGATCGACAGACGCTGCCAGATCAGTTGCGCCTGCGGCTCGACAGTCAGGCCCGCTGAGAGCGGGATCGGCAGGCCACCTTCGAGCGACCCGGTCACCGCCGTGCCGTGTGTCGTTGCACCGAGGTTGTCGCGCGAAACCGGGGTCATCGTCAGTGAACTGCCCATCAGCACGGCGTCGGTGTACCAGCCGCCGGGGCCGATATGCGTCCAGTAGCCGCCGAGGCTGTACGCGTTGATCGAGAGATGTCCCGCGTCGAGATTCGGCATGCCGAGCGCGAAGCCTTCGACATCGCCCGTCGCCCGCGCAAAGCCTGCAAACACGCCGTAGTGATTGCGATGGCCGCTCGCGCGGGTGTCCGCGTAGAGGTCCTGGCCCGCCTGCGCGCCGAACACCGAGCCATCGAAGCCTGGGCTTGCTGCGCCATCCTCGCGAAAGGTGCTGTGGCCGCCCCAGATGCGTCCCCAGCTCGCCGGCACCGGGCCTGTTTCGCTCAGCAGCGATTGCTCGCCCTGGCGCTCGTGGAAGGTATCGACCTGCAGGATGCCGAGTTGTCGCGCGACCGCGGGCATCACGGCGTAGACCGGCACTTCGGGGCGATAGAGCGGGATGGGATCGGATCCCGCGGGTGGGGCGTCAGGCAGCGGCGGGCTGCCTTCGGCGGCGAGCGGCACGCCGGCTTCGGCGACGGGCGTGGTCGGTGTGCTTGTGGCCGGCAGCGGCGCGACCGTATTGCGCAGATACCAGTTACCGGTGCTCCCGCCCGTTACGCCGCCCTTTGCGAGAAAGTACGAAAACGCGCCGGCCTTCACGGGTGCAGCGAGACGGAATGCACTCGCTGCAGTCGTCGCACCGTTGGTTGCCTGGATCACCTCGATACCATCAGCGACAGTTTGAGCGCCCTGGCCCCCGACGTTCGCGATCTGGAGGCTCGTCGTGCCCGCACCCGTCCCGCCGCTCAGCACAAGACGATCCGAGGCCGCGCCGTCTTCGGCGACCACGGTGTTCAAAGCAAGCGTGCCGTTCTGTCCTGCGTAGTTGCCATTGACGATCAACCGGTTACCCACGCCCTGGCCGCCAATCTGAACGAGCCCGGCATTCACGAGTGAGCCGTTGACCGTAAAACTTCCATTCGCTGCGCTCGAAAACAGAGGCAATGCGTTCGCCGTTGCAATCGTCCCGTTGTTCGTGACCGTACCGGTGACGCTGCCGTATCCGCCGAGCGTCGCGCCCGAAGCAACCGTCGTGTTTCCGCCACCGGTCAGCGCGGCGTTGGTGTGTGCCGCGTCGCCCAGCGCGAGCGTGCCTGCCGCAACATTCGTCGCGCCGCTGTACGTGCTGACGCCGTTCAAAAGCAGCGTGCCGCTGCCGGCTTTCGTCAGCGCGCCCGTGCCCGTCACCGCCTGCGCAAGCGTCGACGAAAACGACTGCGTATCGATCGTGCCGCCACCGGCATTCAACGTAATCGCACGGGTGCCAGCGAGATCGACACGCTGCGTCAACTGCAATGTGCCGCCATCGAATGTGACGCCGCCGCTGGTCGCACCCAGTGCGTTATCCGCGCCGATGGCCAGCGTGCCGCCGTCGATCAGCGTGCCGCCCGAATACGTGTTGCCACCCGTAGCTGAGGGCGCAAGCGTCAACGTCCCTGCGCCGTTTTTTTCGATCACGCCGGCGCCGGAAATCAGGCCCACGTAGGTGCCGTTCGCGGTCTGCGCGAAACGGACAAGCCCATTGTCCGTCACCGTCAGCGGCAGGTTTTGCGCGGTGGCCTGCAACGTCGCGCCGGTGTCGACGAGCGCATTCGTCGAGCTGCCGAGCGTGCCGACCAGATTCAGTGTGCCGCTCTGCACGCGCGCCGTCGTGAAGGTACCCGTGCCTGTCCAGTCCCATTGCGTGCCCTGCATCAGCAGGATCTGGAAGTTCGTGAACGCGTTCGATGCTGTACCCGATCCCTGCAATGCCACCGTATTCGTGCCGCCGCCACCGTCCGCGGTGCCGTTGATCACGGAACCCGTTTGCAGGATCAGCGAGTTGTTGCCGTTGCCCATCGTAATGGCGGTACCAATCCCGCTCTGCACCAGACCTGCATTGATAATGGTGCTGTTGCCGTTCAGCGTCCGGATACCGGAGCCATTCTGGCTGATGATGCTGCCGCCCGCGCGATTCTCGATCTGCACGGAGAAGCTCGACGCCACCGTGTTCGAAAATACGGCGTCCGAACCGGTGCCGCTGGCCGTGATCGAGCCGGTGTTGATCAGCCGGTCGTTGTTGCCCTGCATATAGGCGGTGGGACTTGCCGCGCCCGTGGTCGACAGCGTGCCGCTGTTGTTGATCAAACCGCTGCCACCCAGTATCGACGCCGCGCGTGCATTGGTGCCTGACGTCGACACGCTGCCGGTGTTCACGAGCGTGTTGTTCAACTGACCCGAGTTGGTTTGCCCCCACGCCGCGGTCATGCCGTAAGCATTCGGTCCCGCCGTCGTAATCCGGCCGTTGTTGGTGAGCGTGTTGCCGCTGCCGTTGGCGGCCATCGCGTCGTTGAATGCGCCCGTCGTGTTGATCACGCCGCCCGCTGCATTCGTCAACTGGTTGTTGTCGGCTGCGCCGAGCAGTACCGCACCGCGCAATGTACCGGTGCCGCCGCTGCCGGTCAGCGAGAAGGTGCCGTTGTTCGTGATCGAACTCGCGTGATCGACACTGAACCCCACCGCGTTCAGCGCGTGTACGAAGGTTGCGGAACTGGTCGAATCGAGATTGATCGTGACGCCTGTGCTGCTGGTCGGCGTGATGACAGCGGTGGTGTTGCTGCCGCTGCAGGTGACGGTGGTGTTACTGGGCGGAGCGTTGTTCGTGCATGCAGCGTTCGCAGGCTGGGAGAATACCTTGACGAGCAATACCACGCCACCGACACTGATCTCGAACGATCTCTTCATCGACACGTCCTTTCCGTACAAATGGGAATGGGTGTGGCATTAGCTGAATGAGTTATAGACTCCTTTCAAAGCATTACAAAATCTATTTAACAATCTGGTCGCACATCGTTGTGCGCTCATTCAATTGAGGCCGGCTTCTGCGTCTGGAGCGGGTCAGACGAACGAATACGCTGCATTGCCCCTTGTCTGACCAGCAGCTTTCAGCCTGACCGGGCGTCATGAAGAATCGCGATGTGTGCAGTATCCTCACATGTTGACTCATCCACCCACGGAGCTTTGACGATGCGATACAACCAGCTGGGCCGTACCGGCGTGTTCGTTTCTGAGCTGTGTCTCGGCACGATGACGTTTGGCGGAGGCGGGGGCATATGGAAGCAGATCGGCGATCTGCAGCAGGGCGACGCCGAGCGTCTCATCGGGCGCGCGCTCGATGCCGGCATCAATTTCATCGATACCGCGGACGTCTACGCGGAAGGACTCTCCGAGCAGATCACAGGGCAGGCGCTGAAGAATCTCAAGGTGCCGCGCGACAGCGTAGTCGTCGCGACCAAGGTGTTTGGCGCTACTGGCGAGTTTCCGAATGCGCGGGGTGCGTCGCGCTATCACATCATCGACGGTATCAAGGCGAGTCTCCGGCGTCTGCAACTCGATCACGTCGATCTGTATCAGATCCACGGTTTCGATCCGGCTACGCCGATTGAAGAAACGGTGCGGGCGCTCGATACGCTCGTACAGCATGGGCATGTACGCTATGTCGGCGTGTCGAACTGGGCTGCATGGCAAATCGTGAAAGCGCTTGGAATCGCTGAACGCCTCGGGCTCGCGCGCTTCGAAACGTTGCAGGCGTATTACACGCTCGCTGGCCGCGATCTCGAACGGGAACTGGTGCCGATGCTGCAGAGCGAGGGGTTGGGGCTGATGGTCTGGAGTCCGCTTGCTGGCGGATTGTTGAGCGGCAAGTACGGACGCGAGCAGCAAGGCGAAGCCGGTAGCCGCCGCACGACGTTCGATTTTCCGCCGGTCAATCGCGACCGCGCGTTTGACTGCATCGACGTGATGCGCGGCATCGCGGAAGGCAAAGGCGTATCGGTTGCGCAGATCGCGCTGGCCTGGCTGCTGCATCAACGCGCGGTGACGACCGTGATCGTCGGCGCGAAAAAAGTCGAACAGCTCGACGACAACATCGCGGCGACGCAGGTCGAACTGTCCGCCGACGAACTGGCGAAGCTCGATGAGGTGAGCCGCCTGCCATCCGAGTATCCCGGATGGATGTTCGAGCGACAGGGCGAACAGCGACGCGAGCAGCTGACGCAGTCAGGACACGCTGTGCGATCGAAGCGGTAAGGCGGCGGCAATGTGTGGGCAGGTCAGGGCCCGGTTCGGGCCCTCGCGAGCCATCGCGTTTCGATAACTGAAATCAGCCAGCTGATGAACAGGGCGCAGAGTGCGCCGAGTGTGACTTCCCCCAGCCGTATCAGCGCGATGTGCAATGGAGAACCGCTTGCAGGCACGAGCAGCATGATCGTAGCCGTGACGCCGCCGAGGCGCGCCGCGCTGCCGATGTTCAGCCCCCAGCACGCGATGATCGCGACAGCTACCGTGAGTGCGTAGGAAGCGAGGTAGCCACCGCCGAACAAGGCGCCAGCCAGCCCGCCCACGCCGCCGACGATCGCGCCGATAAACTGGTCGCGCGACAGGTGCTGCGTGTCGATATAGCTGTGCTGCGTCACGGCGATTGCGGTAATGGCGGCCCAGAACGCCTGTTCGGTGTGCAGCATACGGCCGATCACATACGCCATACTGGCACCCCCCACGGCCTGAACGGCCATGATGCCGCCTTCGGCCATCCGCTCGCGCGCCGGCAGTGCCTTGAACATATCGAGCAGTGAACGTGCTGCCTGTTTGCGCTCCGCATGCGTGGTATCGCCGGGTTGCGTCATCGTCTGAACTCTCCTTTTTTGTGGACGCGCTTATCCGAAGTTCTCAGGCACACCTTTTGCGTCCTTCCCTGTGACTCCGTCGTGCGCTGTATGCGCGGGCGGATGCGGCGCAGTGCGCTGCAGCAGGATTTCGATCCCCACTCACCATCAGGTAACAGGGAGAAAACATATGCAGAACACGCTTAAAGGTTGCAAGATCGCGGTACCCGCTGTCGACGGATTCGAGCAGGCCGAACTCGTTGAACCGAAACGTGCGCTGACATTCCAGCATTCACTTCGCGTATCGGCTGTGGCGATCGGCGTTGCGATGATAACGCTCGGCGCCGCGCATGCGCAGACGGGCGAGCCATCGGCTGCGGCGCAAACAAAGCTGTCGGCGGCCGATCAGCAGTTCGTGCAGGATGCTTCGCAGGCCGGCGCGACGGAAATGGCCGCGAGCAAGCTTGCACTGAAAAACTCGAGCGATCCGCAGGTCAAGCAGTTTGCGACACAGATGATTGCCGATCACTCGAAACTTGCCCGCAACCTTGACGTCGTCGTGGCGAAGAAGGGCCTCAAGGCGCCACCGTCAGCGGATTCTGCCGTCGTAGGAAAGTTGCAGGGCCTGAAGGGTGCGGATTTCGATCAGGCGTATGTCGCCGACGTAGCGGTGAGCGGCCATCAGAAGGCGGTCGAACTGTTCCAGAAGGAGAGCGAAAGCGGTACCGATCAGCAACTGAAGGCGGCGGCCACGAAGGCGCTACCGATGATCCAGCACCATCTCGCTATGGCGCAGCAACTGGGCAACGCGAAGAAGGGCGCATTATGAGTGCGATCCTGTCGAGGGCTGCCTACGAGGATGCCAACATGACGATCACTTTCCCCGACGATGCGCCCGTCTTCGACGGCGCAAATCTGGCGGTGCGCTTCACGGCGGCCGTCGACGGGCAACCCGTTGTCTGCGTCATCACGGCGGAAGCACTTGAAGACCATTTTGGCGCAGACGGTACTCTGGAAGACACGCTTCTGAAAGCATTCCAGCGCGGACGCGCCCGGATCCGTTCCGTGTGCGCCGAGGCGCTGGATCAGAACGACGGCGAAAGCGTCGTGCTGCACAGCGGGCTCTTCCGGGTAGAAGGAATGGAGCCGGATCACGGGCTGAAGGCGTAGCGGGCATGTGTACGCCAGGCGACGCCCGCACGGCAACCGCGCGGACAGCACTCGCGTTATCCGATCGGCGTTGATCAGGGCGTCGATCCAGGCGCGCAGGACACGCCGAAGGGTGCGGGCAAGGGCGTCACGATCGGGGCTGCCATAGGCGCGATTCTGGGTGCTGCGTTGTTTGCGGTCTTCCAGACGCCTTTACTCGTATTGGCCATTGCCGCGGGCCGCTCGCTACGCGCGAACGCCGCCAGGCAACTTTTACGCGACGAAACAACGTTCTTCACAACGGCCGGGTGCTGCGCAACAAGCCAGGAGGCGGGCACGCCGCGTGCGTCTATCCAAAGGACCGCAGCCTTACCGCGGCAACCGACTAAACCAGACTTAAGGAGCTTTTATATGGCTACGAACGTTGTTTCCGAACTGAATGATCTGGTCGAAACCTCTAAGGACGGAGAAAAGGGCTTTCGCAAGGCAGCCGAAGATGCACATGACGCGCAACTGAAGTCGCTGTTCGTCAGCCGCGCGGATGACTGCGCGCGTGGCGCACGCGAGCTACAGGACACCGTCCAGCGGCTCGGCGGCAAGCCGGATACGGGTGGCTCCATGACGGGTGCACTGCATCGCGGCTGGCTTGACCTCAAGTCGGTCCTCAGCAATCGCAGCGACCACGAGATTCTGGCCGAGTGCGAAAAGGGCGAAGACGTTGCGAAGAAGCGCTATCACGATGCGCTCGAAAAGGAACTGCCAGCCGATGTTCGCGCGGTAGTGGAGCGCCAGTATCAGGGCGTGCTTCAGAACCACGACCGCATCCGCGATCTGCGCGATCAATACGCGGCCCGCTAAAGCAATGGACTAAACGGGTAGGGGATGTCGGGCAGTGAGATGATCTCGCTGCCCGATGCCAGGTTCATCACGCAGGTTCACCACGTAGCGCAGTGCAGCAAAAGAAAAAGCCGTCCACGGAAAATGCGGACGGCTTTTTTCATTCGGGCCGCGACCGGAATCGCGGTCCGAACGCCTGGCTTATTCTGCGGCGACCTTCAGATGGTTCTTCACGCCCTTTACGCCGCTGACCTGATGCGCGACCTCTCCTGCAGCGGTCTTGTCTTCGGCGGAAGGCACCGACCCCGTGAGCCATACGACGCTCTTTTGCGTCTTCACATGGATGTGGGTCGACTTGACGTTCTTGCTGGCAAGCAGATCAGCCTTGACCTTGGTGGTGATCGTCGTGTCGTCGACGTGCGCTCCCATCGATTCCGACACACTGGCCGGTGCGGAAGCGGTCGACTGGGCGTTCGCATTCAGGGCGAATGCGACACATGTGATGCTGCCTGCGGCCTTGAGGAACTGGATCGTTTTCATGGACTTCTCCTTTCGGGTTGTTGAAGAGTTTTGCGGTCTTGTTGCCTGTGCGGTCGATCGCGGCCGTTGCCGTTGATGACGCGCGTGGGGGCGGGTTGCCGCGTGACGGTTCCGTCAGCCCCGTGGTCGACATCGAATGCGGGTCTCCGCATCCGTCCACGGCAAGGAAGGCGCAATCCGCGTGCCATTACAGTCCGTTGATGCCCCTTGTCCGGCTGCATCCCTTTCGGGACGGGATTGCAGGGTGGAATCGAAAGCGTGAAGAGGAGATGAAACGGGTTTGTCCGCAGGCGCGGATTTTTCCGGCGGCTTGTAAAAATGGAACGCGACAGCGGTTCGCAGCGGACTAAATTTGCCCGTGTGACATTCATATTGCTGAAAAAACAGTGGTTTGCGAGACCTGGTACGGTGATTGCCTTAATCAGCCAAACGACAGTTTTCCCAAGGGGACTTCCTTCGGGGGCGTCCCCCAAGGGGACTTCCTTCGGGGCGTTTGAACCAGAATCTTCAACAGGATCGCACTACAATGTCGCCTTCAATCGAGCTACGCACACGACAATCGCTTGCGCTGACCCCTCGACTTCAACAGTCAGTGAGGCTCTTGCAACTGTCTTCGCTGGAGTTTCAGCAGGAGTTGCGCACGGCGCTCGACACCAATCCGTTCCTCGAATACGACGCGTCGCAAACGGAAGACGTCGCGCTCGCAGGCGAGAGCCCGAGCGAGGGTATCGAGGCGATCGGTGCGCCCGTGCCGACGACAACAGATGCCGTCGCGGATGTGCCTTCGTCCGATAGTGCCGATGCGTCCTCTCAAGACGAACCCGCCAGCGATTACAGCACTGACTACAGCGTCGACTACAGCGGCGACTCATTCGATCGTGGCTCATCGCGTCATAACGGCGACGGTGAAGGACGCGACCCGGCTGAATGGGCGCGCTCGCAACCTTCGCTGCACGAACAGCTTCACGATGCGCTGCGTCTTTACCCGCTGAACGAGCGCGACCGCGAAGTCGCGCGCCTGATCATCGAGTCGCTCGATGACGACGGCTATCTTCGCCAGGATCTCGCCGATCTCGCCGATGTGTTTGACGTCGAACCGGAACTGACAGAGCAGGAACTGCTCGTCGCGCTGCGACTCGTGCAGGTGCTCGATCGCCCGGGTGTCGGCGCGCGTTCATTGTCGGAATGCCTGAAGCTGCAACTCGAGTGCATGGACGATGACACGCCAGGCCGCGATGTCGCGATAGAGGTCGTCGACCATCATCTTGAACGGCTCGCGCGTCGTGAACAGGCGGAACTGCAAAAGCAGATCGGCTGTAGCGCGGAGGCGCTTCGCATTGCATGCGCGCTGGTTCGCAAACTCGATCCCAAGCCCGGCAATTTCTATGGCAACGCGGAAGACAACTACGTGGTGCCCGATGTAATCGTGCGTCAGGTGCGCAACAAGTGGGTCGTGACGATCAATCCGGCCGTGATGCCGCGCGCGCGGATTCATCGCAAGTACGCGGAGCTGTTTGCGCAATCGGCCGGCGCGAGCCGCTCGCCGCTCGCGCAGCAGTTGCAGGAAGCGCGCTGGCTGATCCGCAATGCACAGCAGCGCTTCGATACGATCCAGCGCGTTGCCGAATGCATCGTCGCGCACCAGCGCGCGTTCTTCCAGTACGGCGAAATCGCGCTGAAACCGCTCGTGCTACGCGATGTTGCCGACGAACTCGGCCTGCATGAATCGACGATTTCCCGCGCAACGGGCAACAAGTACATGGCCACGCCGCGCGGCATTTTCGAGTTCAAGCACTTCTTCCCACGCGAACTGGGCACGGAAAGCGGCGGAACCTGCTCGGCCGCGGCGGTGCGCGCGTTGCTGAAGGAGATGATCGCCGCGGAAAATGCCAGCGATCCACTTTCAGACGTCACGCTCGCCAGGATGCTGGCCGATCAGGGGGTGCTCGTCGCGCGCCGCACTGTGGCGAAATACCGGCATCTGATGAAGGTGCCGCCCGCGGAATTGCGTCGACAGATCTGAGGTCGCCATCCTGGCTCGCCAAAGGCCTCTCCGTGAGGCCTTTTCCTATGGCCGCCGGCCTCCGGTACAGCGACGGATTCGACGCGCCGGCGCGAGCCTTCTCATGGTTTATCCTGACCCAGGTTTCTTCTGTTAGCCACCCACTGTATGAGATCCGTGTTTCTGCGTTATGCTGCGCTCGCCCGTCGCTGTCGGCGGGTGATGCCGCGGCCAGCATGTGGGCCGCGTCCGTTGAAGTCACTGGAGCCTAAGGGATGGCACTCATCGGAGTTCTCGGCGGGATGGGCCCGCTTGCGACCGTCGATTTCATGGACAAGGTCGTGCGCCTGACACACGCGACCTGCGACCAGGAGCATCTGCCGATGCTGGTCGCGAACCTGCCGTTCATTCCCGATCGTTCGCTCGCGATACTCGATGGCGGTGAAGATCCGCTGCCCGCCATGCTCTCAGGTGTCGATCTGCTGAACCGCAACGAGGTCGGCGTGATCGCAATCCCATGCAATTCGGCACACCACTGGTATCCGCAACTGCAGGCGAGAAGTGCAGCGCCGATTCTTCATATCGGCGAAGCGTGCGTGTCGGCTATCCCGGCCGGCGCAGAGCGCGTGGCCATACTCGGCACGAGCGGCATGGTGGCGTCGGGCTTCTATCAGGAGGCGCTCGCGTCGCGGGGCGTCGATCCGGTCGTCCCGGACGGGATCACGCAGGCGCGCCTCGACGCATGCGTGCGTGCGGCGAAAGCCGGCGACGTCGACGAGGCGACCGTGCAACTCTCCGCAGCGCTTGCGATGCTGATTGCGCAGGGTGTGCGTGCAGCCGTGATGGCCTGCACCGAAATTCCGCTGGCCGCGCACACCCTGTCCGCGCCGACAATCACACTGATCGACAGCACGCTCGAACTGGCGCGCGCCACCGTCGCGTTCGCGGTTGCGCGTGGCTGGAACGTGCCGCAACAGGTCGCGCTGGATCGCATCTGACCGGCACGCCGCGCCCGCATCCGACGCGCGCATCGACTGACCTCTATCGCCACCAGAGCGCGAAGGCCGGCCGCAACGCCCATTTCCAGCGGATGCGCCGGCGTCGCGCGAGATACATCGTGAGCGTAACGTCGGCATCGCGCTGTGCGCCGATCGTTGCATGCGCATCGACTTCACCCATCACCCACACCTGCTCGCCGCGCGACAGACGCAAGGTCTCACCGGGCTTCAGCCAGTAATCCCATTTGTCGCCGGCGCGCGTCACCCACAGGTGCGCGCCAGCGGAAGAGACCACCGCATCGCGGCGAATCTTCAACGACACCGTCTCGCCCGCTGCAACCGCGAACTGCACCACGTACCTGCGCTGCTGCGACTGCTGTTCCTGTGCGTGCTGCGATCCGCTGAATACCGCGCGGTCTTGCTGACTGCTCCCGTCCATCATCATCTCCGTCTGAATGCCGACACGACGGGGGACGTACACAAAGAAAAAGGCCCCGTCGTTTCCGGCGGGGCCTTGGGGAATCTGCGTGAATCGATGAAACTAGCGCACGCGTCCTGACCAAAGCCCGCCGTAGATGGCGTGGATTGGGTGATTAATCGCGTTCGCGATAGACAGGAGCATAGGCATGTCGATGAGTGTCATCGGAGGCGAAAGGCTTGTCAAGAATTTATTGACGCGACGTGAAGAGTCCGTGCGGTCCCGTCATGGACGCGCCGCGACTTCGTCGAGATGCAGCAAGAGGTCGTGCGGATCTTCGTAGACGCGCAGCGCACCGGAGCGTTCGAGTTCCTCCAGCCCATAGCCGCCCGATAGCAATCCAACGCCAAGCGCGCGGCAGCGACGGGCGGCGAGCATGTCCCAGATACTGTCGCCAACCACCACTGACTGCTCGATCGGCACGCCAAGCCGCGCGGCCGCCGCGATGAAGAGATCAGGATCGGGCTTCGCATACTTGACGTCATCGCGCGTGACGACCACTTCCTTCGACGGATCGACGCCGAGCGCTTCGAGATTGACCGCCGCCGTCTCCATCCGGCCGCTCGTGGCAATCGCCCAGCGCGTGCCGGTCTCTGTCAGCGTTGCGAGCAGTTCGCGCGCACCGGGCAACGGACACACCTGTGCGCGCAGGCGCTTATACGCTTCGGCGTGCGTGCGGCGCAGCCGGTCGACGCGTTCCTGACTGATGTCGCCGCCCGTCTCGCGCAACAACTGGTTGGTGAACAGGCCGCCGCTCATGCCGATCTTGCGGTGAATACGCCATACCGAGAGTTCGATGCCCTCCGCGTCGAGTGCTTCTTTCCACGCCAGTACATGTTGATAGACGCTATCGACGAGCGTGCCGTCGAGGTCGAACAGGAAGGCCGTTTCCATTCGCATGGGTTTGTCTCCGATGACAGGAAGAAGATGCCGTGAACTGCGCACAACCGTAGCAGATTGTGTGAAGTGCGATCCAGTATCAAACGGATTGTGCGGCACGGCAAGGAGCGAATGGTGCCTGTGGCGCTTCGCAACTTACACAATGATCGACAGCGTCACGGCGAGCCAGATCGCGCTCACACCAGCGACGAACATCCGTCGCGCGACGCGAATCTTCACGTCGCTTGTATCGGGTTCGACGGGGCTCGTCGCCATCCATGGAACGAGGCCGAGGCAGGCGAAGCCTGCAAGCGCGAAGCCGACCACGAACACGTGCGAGACGGCCCATTTCGTGTCTTCATGGACGCCCCAGTAGCCGAGAAAAACGATGCCGATCGAGAATACTGTCGAGGCTGCTGAACTGAGCGCCACGACTGATCCGGTTGGGCTTGGCATGCGTAATCTCCTTGCGCGAGTGGCTCGGGTTCAGCGATTCTACGTCACACGCAGGCTCACGGATCACACCGTTTTCAGCATGCCGCCGTCGACGAAATACGTTGCGCCTACGCTGTAGCTCGCCCGTTCCGAGCAGAGAAACACGATGAAATCCGCGAGTTCTGCCGGCGTCGCGAAACGGCGGATCGGTGCATGTTCGTCTGCGACCTGTTGCAGATGCGCTTCCCAGTCGCCGCCCGAATCCTGCGTCAGCTGCTTTGCGGTCTTGATCCAGTCAGGCGTCAGCACGAGCCCCGGATTGATCGTGTTGACGCGGATATTGTCTTTCACCAGTTCGTTCGCGAGGTTCTTCGAGAACATCATCAGCGCGGCTTTCGTGACGTTGTAGATCGGCTCGTAACCGAGCGGCTGCACCGCGCAGATCGACGCGTTGTGAAGGATCGCGCCGCCGCCGCGCACTTTCATCGAGGGCGCGAGGCCGCGCGCAAGACGCACCGCCGCCATCACGTGCAGGTCCCAGTACGACTGCCATTTGTCGTCGGGCGCGTTCATGATTGTCTCGTTGCTGCCGGTGCCCGCGTTGTTGAACAGGATGTCGGCGCCGCCGAACGCCTGCATCGTGGCGTCGACGAGCCGGTCGACGCCTTCAGCTGTCGCGACGTCGCAGGCGACGGCCACCGCCTGCACGCCATGACTCGCGCTGATCTGCGCGACGGCAGCGTCGAGCCGGTCCTGCTGGCGCGCGGCCAGCACGAGGTTTACGCCCTCGGCCGCAAAGCCTTCCGCCACCGCGAGCCCGATGCCGGCGCTCGCGCCCGTCAGTACCGCAACCTTGCCGCGCAGTTTCAGATCCATGTGATGTCTCCTGAGAACGAACTGCTGCCAGACATGGGTGTGCTGGCCTGCTGGCCTGCTTCCGCGCAGGCGGAAAGCGCTGCGCAGTTTTCGCGATTCTGCTCGCTTTCAGGGTCAAACGGTGCCCTCATAAAAAACGGGCAGTAGGGACGAAGTCCACGCAGTCCGGTGCCCCGGCAAAATTTCGCTGTCAACGGGTGCTGTTGCAGCGGCCCGTCATTTTTTAATGTAACGTTTGCGCCTAAGCCTGTATGAATGTACAGTGTTGCGACCATATAGCTGGCGTCGCCGTCATCAGGGCGCGGCCGGACCCGCTGGAGACCTTTCTTGCGCACATTCATTCTGCCGGTAGCGTTGTTGGGCATCGCGTCGAGCGCGTATGCGGGGGATCGGTACGTCGAGGTCTGGAATCCGCCTGAAGCGCATACCGCGCCAGCGAAACCCGGCGCGCAGAAAAAGACCGGCCACAAGACAGGCGCCAGAAAGCCATCCCAGACGATCGCGAAGAAAGTCACTGACCCGGCCGCAAGCACTGCGAGCGCGGTGGCCGCTGCGCCGCGCGTGAAGGTTCGCCCGATCGACCCGAATACGGATATCCCGCGCAAGATTGGGCCGGACGGGCACGTGCTGCGCGTCTGATTCCGCGCTGATTCCAGCCGGTTCCGCATCCGATTCCGAATCCAGTTCCGCGCACGATCCCATGTGGCAGATCGACCAGACGACGTTACGCCTCTTCATCGCCGTGTGTGAGGAAGGCACGATTGCGCGCGCGGCCGAGCGGGAGTTCATCGCCCCTTCGGCGGTGAGCAAACGGCTCGCTGATCTCGAAGCACTCGTCGATGTCGCGCTGCTTTCGCGCAGCCAGCGCGGTGTGCGCGCTACCGCAGCTGGCGAAGCGCTACTCAAGCATGCGCGACTCATCATGCGCAGCCACGAACGGCTGCAGGCCGAACTCGGCGAATACGCCGCAGGCGCGAGCGGACATGTGCGCGTGCTTGCAAACGTGTCGTCGATGGTGGAGTTTTTGCCGGAGACGTTGTCCACGTTTCTGACCGCGCATCCGCGGATTCGCGTCGATGTCGAAGAGCGCGTAAGCGTCGATATCGTGCGTGGCATCGAGGAAGGCGTCGCGGATATCGGTATCTGTCGCGATGTCGTGCCCACCGGCGATCTCGATGTGCTGCCGTATCGTTCGGATCATCTCGCGCTCGTCGTGCCGACATCACATCCGCTTGCCAGCGAGGCCGCCATCAGCTTCGAGCAGACGCTCGCGTTCGATCACCTCGGGCTTGCGTCGAACGCGTCGGTGAATGCATTGATGCAGCGCATCGCGGCGGAAAAAGGCCACGAATTGCGTTATCGCAGCTATGTATCGACCTTTGATGCCGCGTGCCGTTTCGTGCAGGCGGGTCTCGCTGTCGCGATCCTGCCGGGCGAAGCGGTTGCGCCGCATATGCGCGAGCAATACGGTCTTGCCGTGGTGCCGCTGCGTGAACCGTGGGTCGAGCGCCGCTTCGTGATCTGTGTACGCGATCGGGCAGCGCTGGCGTTGCCCGCTGCCCGTCTGCTCGATCATCTGCTGCTGACGGCCGCCACGACCGCCTCCACCGCTCCAGACGGCGCGCAGGCGTCTCCTCGATAGCCCTTAGGGGTTTTCCCTCTGTGCCTCGTCAGCGCCGTGCCACAAGGCTTCCCAGCCATCGCGAGGCGCGATGGACTGCATCGTCAAAGCAGTCTTTTCCGCGCGGGCCTTGCGCGGCACGATCGCATCCAGCCCCTCAATCTTCCCGCTGGATACGACGATGACATTCCCCAATGAGCGCGTGACCGTGACGGAAGTCGGCATGCGCGACGGCCTGCAAAGCATCGCGCGGACCATGCCGACGGCCGCCAGGAAGCGCTGGATCGACGCAGCGTATGCCGCCGGCGTGCGTCATATGGAAGTGGCCTCGTTCGTGCCGCCGAAACTGCTGCCGCAGATGGCCGACGCCGATGAAGTCATCGCCCACGCGTTGCGCTATCCCGATCTCGTGGTAACAGCGCTCGTACCGAACGTGAAGGGCGCGCAGCGCGCACTCGACGCCGGCGTGCATCGCATCATCGCGCCGATTTCGGTCAGCACCGCGCACAGCCTCGCGAATGTGCGCAAGACGCCCGTGGAGATGATCAGCGCTTTCGCTGAAATGCGTGCGTTGATCGACAGTGCGTCGCGCGCGTCGAACGTCGAACTGGTCGCGGGATTGTCGACGGTATTCGGCTGCACGCTGCAAGGCGACGTGCCGCGCGCCGATATCGGCAGCATCACGCGCGCGGCCGTCGAAGCAGGCGCCGATGTGATCGCGCTCGGCGACACGACCGGGCAGGCGACACCGCATCAGGTCGGCGACATCATCGACCTCGTGCGCGGCATCGCGGGCGAGCGGCTGCGCTCGCTGCACTTCCACGACACACGCGGTATGGGTCTCGCGAATACGGTGATCGCATTGCAGCACGGCATTCGCGAATTCGATGCATCGCTCGCCGGTCTCGGCGGATGCCCGCATGCGCCTGGCGCGACCGGCAACGTCGCGACCGAGGATCTCGTCTTCATGCTCGACAGCATGGGCTACGACACCGGCATCGATATCGCGAAGCTCATCGCTTCGCGCGTGCTGATCACGGATGCGCTGCCTGATGAGCCGCTGTATGGCTACATCGCTCGCGCCGGTCTGCCGAAACAGTTCTCCGCCATGCAATCTTCCGGACACGAGGTGGTTCAATGACTTCTTCCGCATCCCCGCAAACCGCTAGCGGTGCCGCCGCCGTCCACAAGCTGCCGCTCGACGGCATCCGCGTCGTCGAGCTGTCGCATATGGTGATGGGCCCAACGTGCGGGATGATTCTCGGCGACCTTGGTGCGGAAGTCATCAAGGTCGAACCGCCGCGCGGCGATGGCACGCGGCGTCTGCTCGGCACGGGCGCCGGCTTTTTTCGCACGTTCAATCGCAACAAGAAAAGCATCGCGCTCGATCTCGAATCGGAAGCTGGGCTCGACGCACTGCGCAAACTTGTCGATACCGCCGATGTCTTCGTCGAAAATTTCAAGCCGGGCCGCATGGCGAGTCTTGGCCTCGACTACGAGACGCTAAAGAAGCGCAATCCGAAGCTGATCTACGTGTCGCACAAGGGCTTTCTCAACGGCCCGTACGAACATCGCCTCGCACTCGATGAAGTCGTGCAGATGATGGCCGGCCTCGCCTATATGACGGGCCCGGTGGGTCGTCCGTTGCGCGCCGGCAGCTCGGTCAACGACATCATGGGCGGCATGTTCGGGGCAATCGGCGTGCTGGCGGCATTGCACGAGCGTCATGCCAGCGGCAGGGGTAAGGAGGTGCAAAGCGCGCTGTTCGAGAACTGTGTGCTGCTGTCGGCGCAGCACATGCAGCAGTTTGCGGCGACGGGCGTCGCAGCCGCGCCGATGCCCGAGCGCATCAGCGCATGGGCCGTGTACGACGTGTTCACGCTCGCGAATGGCGAGCAGATGTTCATCGCCGCAACCGGTGACGGCCAGTGGCGCGCGCTCTGCGCGATCCTCAACCGTCCCGACCTGCTGGCCGATCCCCGCCTCGCGACGAACAACGATCGCGTGGTGGCACGCACATGGCTGCTGCAGACACTCGGCGAAACGCTGGCGCATCTTGAAGGCACGAAGCTCGCTCCATTGTTCGAGCGCGATCACATTCCGTTCGCGTCGATCACGCGTCCAGAAGAGCTGTTCAACGACCGGCATCTGATCGAAAGCGGCGGACTCGCTCCCCTGACGCTCGACGATGGCACCGAAACGGTCATGCCGCTGCTGCCGATCTCGATCGATGGCGAGCGCCTGCAGCCGCGCCAGCCCATCGCGAAGACAGGCGAGCACACCGCTGATGTGCTGCGCGAACTCGGCTACAGCGATACGCAGATCCAGGCGTTGACCCATGGCGGCCACGCACCGCAGGAAGCGGCCTGAAGGGCGCGCGACTGCATCAACGCAACATCACCGCGGCATTCACCTACCCGGCGCGAGACCGGGCTAACAGGAGACAGACGATGAGATCGTCCAATCAGGCTGTTTTTGCAGCACGCGTGGCAACGGTCGGACATGGACCCACAACCGGCACGGATCTGACCGGGACGCAGGTGCTCGACGAAGCGCGCGACTACGATATCGCCCAGGGCGCCGCAGGAATCTCGGCGCGACTCGACCGTCTGCCCGCGACGCGCGCGATCTGGCAGCTCGTCATGCTGCTGAGCCTCGGCCTGTTCTTCGAGCTCTATGACCTGATGTTCTCCGGCTACATCGCGCCGGGGCTCGTGCGCAGCGGCATCCTGACCGCGACGACGCACGGCCTGTTCGGCACGAGCGGCATCGCAAGCTTTATCGCGGCACTGTTCGCGGGCCTGTTCGTCGGCACGGCGGCATGTGGCTTTCTCGCCGATCGCTTCGGACGGCGCGCGATGTTCACGTATTCGCTGCTGTGGTACACGGTTGCGAACGTGATCATGGCGTTCCAGGATACCGCCTTCGGATTGAACATGTGGCGCTTTATCGCCGGCGTGGGGCTGGGTCTCGAGATCGTGACGATCGGCACGTATATTTCCGAACTCGTGCCAAAGCATATTCGTGGACGCGCTTCCGCCTGCTCACAGGCGGTCGGCTTCTGCGCGGTACCGCTCGTCGCGTTCCTCTCGTATCTGCTCGTGCCGCACAAACCGTTTGGTATCGACGGCTGGCGCTGGGTGGTGTTGACGGGTGTGGTCGGTGCAGGCTTCGTGTGGTGGATCCGTCTGCGCCTGCCGGAAAGCCCGCGGTGGCTGGCGCAAAAAGGGCGCATCGACGAAGCGGATGCGGTGATGACACGCCTCGAAGCTCGCGTGCAAACCGAATATGGACGCGCATTGCCGGTGCCGTCGATGCCCGATCCGGTACGCTCGAAAGCACAGTTTCGAGACCTGCTGCGCGCGCCGTATCGTCGTCGCACGCTGATGCTGATCATCTTCCACGTGTTCCAGACGATGGGCTATTACGGCTTCGCTAACTGGATTCCGACGTTGCTTATCAAGCAGGGCATCACGGTGACGACGAGCCTCATGTATGCGTCGATCATCGCTATCGCCGCGCCGCTTGGGCCATTGCTCGGGTTGCTGATTGCAGACCGGTTCGAGCGCAAGACGGTGATCATCTGCATGGCTGCGGTCAATGTGGTGTGCGGTATCGCGTTCAGTCAGGCGCGCGAAACGGTGCTGCTGGTGAGCCTCGGCGTGTGCCTCGTGCTCGCGGGCAATATCATCTCCTACAGCTACCACGCGTACCAGGCCGAACTGTTTCCGACCAGCATCCGGGCGCGGGCGGTGGGATTCGTCTACTCGTGGAGCCGGATCTCGGCAGTATTTTCCGCGTTCCTGATCGCGGCGTGCCTCAGGCTTTTCGGCGTAAATGGTGTGTTCGTGTTTATCTCCGGTGCCATGCTGATTGTGATTCTTGCCATCGCAACGCTTGGACCGCGTACGCGTGACGTCGCGCTGGAAGATATTTCGCGCTGACGAAATCCGCGTCAATCCCTGGTTGTGTTGCGTCTTTTGACCTCCTAGGCTCGTGATTGGCCATAGATCAATCCTCGGGTCAGCGCCGATTGCATCGGTCGTAATGCTCGTGTCTGATAAAGCCTGGGTCAAGCAGGCAGCGGCCCGCACGCCACGCGCACGTCTCATATCGCAGACACGACAGCATGGCAATGCATGACATCCGCCGATGGGTGACGCGGACGCGATCTGCCGGGTGCGCATCTTGCATACGCGGCGTCGGTGCATTTTTAAGCGCAGGCGGGAGAAAGGTATGGCGGATCCGGGCGACGGCGACGATGTGGTGTTGTGGCGATCGTTCACGCGAGCGATGGCCGACCATCGTCGCGTGCTCGTCGTCGATGACTATCGTGACGCCGCCGACGCCTTGCAGATGTTGCTGGACGCCGATGGCTTCGAGTGTCGCGCCGTGCATGATCCGCTTGCCGTCTGCGCGATTGCGTGCGACTGGCAGCCCTTTGCCGTCGTACTGGATATCGCGATGCCCGGGCTTGACGGCCTCGAACTGGCGCGCAGGTTGCGTAGCAATCCGCTGACGTCTCACATGCTGCTGATCGCGTGTACCGCGTTTGCCTCAACCGAAGACAAGGCGCGTGCACGTGCCGCAGGCTTCGACGCACACTGCGCGAAGCCGCTTACCCCCGATCGCATTATTCGCGTGCTTGAAACCGCTGCTTCGCAGGTTTTGCCGGGTAGTCCGTAATTAATTATTTGCATGTCGTCTGGAAAAGCGGCGCGCGGGTTCTTTTATTGCGCGTCGCACGTGCATGGCTTACGCGTGCCATGCAGGCAACGCTGTGCACTGGATTGCATGACTCGGCCTGGCAGCAAGGAAAAATTTACGGTCGTTTTGTAATTTCCCCAGGAGATTTTTCCGCATCGCGTGTCTGGAGGCCTCGTCGTACCGAAGGCGTTATCAAGGTGCCTTCCGTTGCACGCGCTGCTGGCAGCATCACACGCGGTCCACCGTATCGTCCCGATCAGGAAACACGCAGGAAGGCACGCCCTTTGCTATCTTTCACATGTCCTTCAGGAAGCAGAAGGTCAGCCGGCCGGCTCGACAGGTCACCCGACACTACCGCTCCAAAACGGAATCAGGAGAACCACCATGAAACCGACCCTGCGAAATGTTCTGATTGCTGCATCGCTTGTCGTGCTCGCCGCGGGTACGTCCGGCTGCAAGCGCGCCGACACCACCAGCGACTCCGGCAGCGCCGGCATGAGCAACTCAGCCAGCACACCCGCGGCAGCCGGTGCAATGGCGGCATCGGGCGCCAGCCAGTAACCGCCTTACGCGCGGCGCAGCGCGCCGCATCGCCACTGTGCCGCTATACATTACAGCGCCCGGTCATGCTGGGCGTTTTCATGTGCCATTTCGCGTTCAGACACGCGTCGGCACCGCCGTGTGCGATCTGTCATCGCCGGTCGCAATCCGCCCGGGATTACCCCGAACGAGGGCAGTATTACGCTGTGCGAGATGTATGCTTTGCTCCGGCAATAACTGATATTCCACGCACTATGCCCGCGTCTGACACGCCCGTTCCTTCAAGCCTGATCGCAACCGGCGTGGCGCCCGATGCTTCCGCTGGCGCGTCGGCCGTTCAGGACGCGAGCTTTCGCACCCTGGTTCATGGCATCGAGGATTACGCCATCTTCCTGCTGGATGCTACCGGCCACGTGATCACCTGGAACATCGGCGCCGAGCGCATCAAGGGTTATGCGGCGGAAGAAATCATCGGCGAGCATTTCGCGCGCTTCTACACCGAGGAGGCGGTCGCGCGCGGCTGGCCGGATTATGAATTGCGCCAGGCGGCATTGCAGGGCCGTTTCGAGGACGAAGGCTGGCGCGTGCGCAAGGACGGCTCGCGATTCTGGGCCAACGTCGTCATTACGGCACTGCGCGACGAACATGGCGAGCTGCGCGGTTTCGCCAAGATCACGCGCGACCTCACAGATCAGCGCAGCCACCTCGAAGCGCTGCGTCAAAGTGAAGAGCGGTTCCGGCTGCTCGTCGAAAGCGTCAGGGATCATGCGATCTTCATGCTCGACCCGGACGGCTGCGTCGTCAGC
This sequence comes from Paraburkholderia sp. GAS42, assembly GCF_050436565.1. Classification (NCBI taxonomy): domain Bacteria; kingdom Pseudomonadati; phylum Pseudomonadota; class Betaproteobacteria; order Burkholderiales; family Burkholderiaceae; genus Paraburkholderia; species Paraburkholderia sp. GAS42. Next base: position 146,830 of record NZ_JBNDML010000013.1, read on the forward strand.
TGGAATCCGGGTGCGCGCAATCTCAAGGGTTACACACGCGATGAGATCATCGGCCGCCATTTCTCCGTGTTCTACCCGGCGGAGGACGTCGCGACAGGCAAGCCTGCCCGCGAACTGGCGACCGCGAAACTGACCGGTCACGTTGAAGACGAAGGCTGGCGCGTACGGAAGGACGGCACGTTGTTCTGGGCCAATGTGACGATCACGCCCGTCTACGACGAAACGAACGCACTGCGCGGCTTCGCGAAGGTGACGCGCGACATGACGGAGCGTCGCCGTCGCGAGGAGCTGGAGGTGTCCGGCGAGCGCATGCGACGCTTTCTCGCGATTCTCGCCCACGAACTGCGCAATCCGCTTGCGCCGTTGCGCAACGCGATCGGCGTGATGCGGCTCGAAACCGGGCTCAGTCAGTCGCTGGCGCAGGCACGTGACCTCATTGACCGGCAGGTCACGCATGTCACGCGGCTCGTCGACGATCTGCTCGACGTCGGCCGTATTACGTCGGGCAAGGTCGAACTGCGCCTTGAAGACGTCGAACTCGGCGACGTCATAGCGCGCGCGATCGAGGCGTCGAGGCCCTTTACGGAGGCACGCGGTCAGACGGTCGAGGTGGCTTCGTCGGGCGATCCGGTTCATGTGAATGGCGACCCGACGCGTCTCATGCAGGTGTTGCAGAACCTGCTGCACAACGCGTCGAAATTCTCGCCGGACGCGAGCACGATCGTGATAGGCACGAGTGTCGTCGATGGCTGGGCGCTGCTACAGGTGCGCGATTCAGGATGCGGCATCGGCGCGGGGATGCTCGAATCGGTCTTCGACCTGTTCACGCAGGAAGAGCGGTGGCCCTTGCCAGGGCAGGGCGGTCTCGGCATCGGGCTCACGCTGTGCCGGTCCCTGGTCGAGCTGCACGGGGGAACGATTTCCGCGGGCAGCGAAGGCGCGGGCAAGGGCGCCACGTTGACTGTTAGTCTGCCGCTGCAAGGCGACCGGCCGGCCGCTGCTCCACTGGCCCCAGCGGACACGCAACAGCCAGCAGCCGCACCGCGACGCGTGCTGATCGTCGACGACAACCGCGATTCCGCCGACAGCCTCGGCATGCTCCTCGAACTGATGGGCCACGACGTGCGCATTGCCTACGACGGCCCGCAGGCGCTCGACATTGCGCGCAGCTTTACGGCACACGCTGCGCTGATCGATATCGCGATGCCGAAGATGGACGGCTTCGCCGTGATCGCCGCGTTACGCGCGCTGCCCGGATTTGACAACACGCTCTACGCGGCGATGACCGGCTTCGGTCACGAGAACGATGTCGAGCAGACCCGCGAAGCGGGCTTCGAAGCGCATCTCGTGAAGCCTGTCGAACTCGCGAAGTTCGAGGAACTGCTGCTACGCGCACAGAACCGGTAAACGAGGCGTCGTCGCCCGTTACTTTTACGCCTGATATGGAGCTGCCATGCACGCTATCGCACCTGCCGCCTGCCTTCCCGATGATCTCGACGACGCGCTGCTGATCGGTCGCGTGTGGCGTCCGGCGCCTGTCGACGGTCCGTCGGTGATCGCCGTGCGGCGCGGCGAAGCGTTTGACATCACGGCAGCAGCACCGACCACGGCGGACCTGTTCGATCGCGATGATGCCGTCGATATCGCGCGCCACGCGCCGGGCGAATCGCTCGGGCCGGTCATCGATCTCATGCGCGCGAGTCTTGCAGCGGATGCCGATGACTCGATGATCCGTCTGCTCGCGCCATGCGACGTGCAGCCCATCAAGGCATGCGGCGTGACGTTCGCCGTCAGCCTGCTGGAGCGTGTGATCGAGGAGCACGCGGGCGGCGACGCAGGCAAGGCGCAGGAAACCCGCGCGATGATCAACGAACTGATTGGCGCCGATCTCTCGAAGATTCGACCCGGTTCTGACGCGGCGATGAAGCTGAAAGCCGAACTCGAACGGCGCGGCGCGTGGTCGCAATATATGGAAGTGGGCATCGGGCCCGATGCCGAAGTGTTTTCGAAGTCGCAGGCGATGTCGTCGGTTGGGCCTGGCGCGGCAGTGGGTCTTTATCCGACGTCGAAGTGGAACAACCCGGAGCCCGAGATCGTGCTCGCCGTGAACGCGGCCGGGAAGATCGCCGGTGCGTCGCTCGGTAACGATGTGAACCTGCGTGACATCGAAGGCCGTTCGGCGCTGCTGCTCGGCAAGGCGAAGGACAACAACGGCTCGTGCGCGATCGGCCCGTTCGTGCGTCTTTTCGACGGCCGCTTCACGCTCGATACGGTGCGCGAAGCGAGCGTGTCACTGCGCATCGAAGGCGCTGACGACGGCTTTACGCTCGATGGCATCAGTCACATGAGCGAAATCAGCCGCGATCTGGCGGATCTCGTCGCGCAGACACACGGCGCGCATCACCAGTATCCCGACGGCTTCATGCTGTTCCTCGGCACGATGTTTTCGCCGATCAAGGATCGTGACACGCCCGGTGGCGGCTTCACGCACCACCTCGGCGACGTGGTGACCATCGCGACGCCGTCGCTCGGCGCGCTCGTCAATTCGGTGCGGCTGTCGACGGAGATCGCGCCGTGGACCTTCGGCGTGCGCGCGTTGTATCGCAATCTGACTTCGCGCGGGTTGCTTCGCTGAGCGTTCGCCGTGGGCACACTGCCAGGCAACGTCAGGCGCGCAGCGCGGTCACGGTTGCAACCTTGGGCTCTTCGGCGAGAACGGATTCCTCGCGTCGTGCCGCCTGCTCGAAGTGAATCTTCAGATGATCGAGCCATGTGCGCACCTTCGCGTCGAGGAACTGCTGCGACGGAAAGAGTGCGTACAACGTGAGCGGCTGGAGGCGGTAGTGCGGCAGCACGCGCACGAGACGCCCGGCGCTGATCGCTTCGACGGCCACATGCAATGGCAGCGCACCGATACCCATTCCAAGTTCCAGTGCAGAAGCCGCAGATTCAAGCGTATTCACGCAGAACGCCGGCTTCATCGTCACATTCACGGTCGCGCCGTCCGCGTCGATCAGCGCGAGATCGACCGAATCCGTAAGCGCTGGCGCGAAGCTGACGAACGGATGCGATTCCAGATCGGAGGTCGTCTCGAGCGGCGTATCGCGTCGCGGATAACCCGGCGCCGCGCACAACACGCTATACGTCTCGCGAAGATTCACGCCGATAAACGACGAGTCGCGCAACGCAGACATCGCGACGATCGCGGTATCGTACCCATCTTCGAGCAGGTCTGTCGTTTCGTCGGACAACGACAGCGCCACATGCACGTGTGGATACAACTGCCGGTACTGCCCGATCGCCGGCACCAGGTAATGCCGGCCGATTGCGGGCGACGCATGCACGTGTAGCCGCCCCACCGGCTGAAGATGCACCGCGCGTGCCTCGGCCTCGGCTTCGTCGATTGAAGCGAGAATCGCGCGGCAACGGCCCAGATAGCGTTTGCCCGCCTGCGTCAGCGCGATCTGACGCGTCGTGCGATGCAGCAGACGTGTTTCCAGATGTTGCTCCAGCTCGGTGATGAGCCGCGAAGCAACACCAATACTCATCGTCAGTGAACGTGCGGCGGACGTGAAACTCAGGTCTTCCGCGACGCGCACAAACAGTCGCATATTCCGGTATAGATCCATCGAAGACTGCCAGAGAAAACGTGCGGGAGCAGAAGCGCGCCCGCACGGCTACTACCCGCCTGCTATTCGCAGTGCGTCGCGAACACGGACTCAGTCGAGCGCCGATGCCGGGCCGAAGAACTCGTAACGGCTCTGCTTTTCGGGAACGCCCAGTGCCTTCAGATGCTTCTTGATTGCCTTCATGAAACCGATCGGGCCGAGGAAATACGCATCGACGTCGCGCGTTTCCGGCAGCCATTCGTTCAGACGTTCCTGATCGAGCAGACCATAGGCGTGCGCTTCGGCGTCGCCGTGGCGTTGACGCTCGTAGCAGTAGAACTGCTTCAGCTGCGGGTGACGCCTGGCGAGGCCGTCGATCCAGTCGCGGAACGCATGCACGCCGCCGTGACGCGCCGAATGGATAAAGTGCACCGGACGGTTCGTCGCGAGCGCAGCTTCGAGCATCGCGAGCGTCGGCGTAATGCCCACGCCGCCGCTGATCAGCACGAGCGGCTTCGCGTTGTGTTCGAGCTTGAAGTCACCTGAGGGCGCAAACAGTTCGATCGTATCGTTCTCATGCACGTGATCGTGCAGATGGTTCGACACCTTGCCGCCCGGTTCACGCTTCACGCTGATGCGGTACTCATGCGTGCTCGACGCAGCGGAGAGCGAATAGTTGCGACGCAGTTCTTCGCCGTCCACGAACACGCGCATGCCGATGTACTGGCCCGGATGAAACTCGAGCAGATCGCCGCCGTCGACAGGGCGGAAGTGAAACGACGTGATTTCTTCGCTTTCCTGCACCTTGCGTGCGATGCGAAACGTGCGCGCACCGCGCCAGCCGCCACGCGCATTTTCTTTTTCGGCGTAAATGTTTTCTTCGAGTCCGATGAGCAGATCGGCCAGTTGCTGATAGGCTGCTCCCCATGCGTCGATAACGGCATCGGTGGCGATCTCCGGTCCCAGCACTTCGCGGATCGCGCGTAGCAGGCAGCCACCAACAATCGGATAATGCTCAGGCAGGATCTGCAGCGCGACGTGCTTGTTGATGATCTGCGCAACGAGACCGCCGAGCTGTTCGAGTTCGTCGATGTGGCGCGCGTACATCAGCACGCCGTTCGCCAGCGCGCGGGGCTGTGCGCCGCTCGCCTGGTGAGCCTGGTTGAAAAGCGGGCGTACGGACGGGTTCTCGCTCAGCAGCGTGTTGTAGAAGTGCGTGATCAGCGCTTCGCCGCCACTTTCGAGAAGAGGGACGGTAGCCTTGACGATGGCACGGTGTTCGGTTGAAAGCATCTGTGGATTCCTTTGCAAGCAGTGGAAGAGGGGAATCGCCGCCGCGGCGATTTGCCGTCGCGGCGGGTCCGTCGTTCGAGCTGTTATATACAGGTTCCGTGCCAGCTAAAAAGTGCTTTAAAATCAGTCGCATCTGAATTGGTGTAGTTGATATGACACGAGTCGAAAAGACTACTGATGTAGTCACTATGACTGTCCATGCGGTACTGGACGCGCTGATTCCACTCGTCGAAGACCTGTCGCGCGAGCTGCCGCCCACCGAGCGTTTCCGCCGTTTGCTTGATACGCTGCGCACCCTCTTTCCCGGCGATGCGGCTGCTTTGCTGCGGCTTGAAGGCGACACGCTGGTGCCGCTCGCAATCAACGGCCTCTCCAGCGACACGCTCGGCCGGCGCTTCCGCGTGAGTGACCATCCGCGCTTTGCACAACTGCTGTCGCAGCGCGAACCGACGCGTTTCGCGGCGGATTCCGGTTTGCCTGATCCTTACGATGGCCTCGTGCAGGGCATCGAAGGCCATCTTGAGGTGCATGACTGCCTCGGGTGCCCGCTCTATCTCGACGGTCGCCTGTGGGGATTGCTGACGCTCGACGCGCTCGATCCGTCACAGTTCGACGCACTCGATCTGCCGTCGTTGCAGGCGTTTCTCAGCCTCGCGGCCGCGACGGTCAGCGTGGTCGACCGCATCGATACGCTCGCGCGCAGTTCGGAGGAAGAGCGGGCGCGCGCCGAAGCATATCGCCTCGCGAGCAGCGCGAGCCGTCGCGAGATGATTGGCAGCAGTGCTCAGCACAAGCGTCTGATGGACGAGATTGCAGTGGTCGCCAACAGCGATCTGACGGTGCTGATCACGGGCGAAACGGGCGTCGGCAAGGAGCTGGTCGCGAACGCAATCCACGGGCTGTCACCTCGCGCCGGCAAGCCGATGATCAGCCTGAACTGCGCGGCGTTGCCCGATACGCTCGTCGAAAGCGAACTGTTCGGCCATGTGCGCGGCGCGTTTTCGGGCGCATCGGCGGACCGTCGCGGCAAATTCGAACTTGCCGACGGCGGCACGCTCTTTCTCGACGAAGTCGGCGAATTGCCGCTCGGCGTACAGGCGAAACTGCTGCGCGTGCTGCAGAACGGGCAGCTCCAGCGGATCGGTTCCGATAACGAACACAAGGTCGATGTGCGCCTGATCGCCGCGACCAACCGCGATCTCGCCGAGGAAGTGCGCGAAGGCCGCTTTCGTGCGGACTTCTATCATCGTCTGAGCGTGTATCCGCTGTGGGCGCCGCCGCTGCGTGAACGCGGACGGGACGTGCTGCTGCTGGCCGGCTTCTTCCTCGAAGAAAACCGCTCGCGTCTCGGGCTCTTGAGTCTGCGTCTGTCGAATGAGGCACAGGCCGCGTTGCTCGCGTATCCGTGGCCTGGCAACGTGCGTGAACTGGAGCATCTGATTGGGCGCAGCGCGTTGAAAGCGCTCGCGCGTCATGGTCAAAGGCCGCGCATTCTCACGCTGACGCAGGACGATCTGGCGCTGTCCGAGGCGCGGCGCGCGTCGGCTTTGGTTGCGGGCAACGGTGGCGATGGGGATGGCGCCGTGGAAACGCCTGCGGACTTCCGCACGGCCGTGGAAGGCTACGAGCGCACGCTCATCAGCGAAGCGCTCGCGCGCAACGATCGCAACTGGGCGTCGGCTGCACGCGAGCTCGGCATGGATCGCGCGAATCTGAACCGGCTCGCGAAGCGCCTCGGGCTGAAGTGATCGTGCCGACTCAGGTCGGCATCTTGCGGAACGCGATCGCGAACCGGTTCCACGTGTTGATCGCACCCACGAGCAGCGTCAGGTCGACGATTTCTTCATCGCTGAAATGCGGCTTGACGGCTTCCCATACGGAGTCGGGCACGTGGTCCTGCGAGACGAGCGTCAGCGCTTCGGTCCATTCGAGCGCGGCACGTTCACGATCCGTGAAGAACGGCGTTTCACGCCACACGACGACCGTCGCCAGACGGCGTTCCGTTTCGCCGCCTTTGCGTGCGTCGGTGGTGTGCATGTCGACGCAGAAGGCGCAGCCGTTGATCTGCGAAGCACGCAGACGGACCAGTTCGGCCAGCGACTTTTCGATACCGGATTTGCCGATGCGTTCTTCGAGCGCGAGCACGGCCTTGATGGCATTCGGGTTCGCGGAGTAGAAGTTGAGACGTTCGTTCATGGCGGGTTCCTCTGTCGGGTTAATGTGCGCAACATGGCGCAACAGGACCAAGATTAGGTCATGAGGTGGTTCCTTTAAATGACCGGTTTGCGGTTTTTTTGAGGTAGCCAGTTGGGCGACGCGCAGACGTGTCGGACACCATTATTGTTGTTTTCTGACAGCCATATATTTTCCAGATTAAAAAAATATGCGAGATTGTTTCGCTATTAGCCTCTTATCTAATTGAATAGGCACGAGCGAAAGGCTTGTGGTAATTTTCGCTCCAGTTCCCTATAACTCGTATAGCCGTACAGCAGCCTTAGAATGCGCCGGATGTTCGGAAGTCGCGGGACGTCGCGTGCAGTTACGCGCACTTGCAATTAGCGACGCATATCTGGTGAAAACAAATTGCGCAAAACGGTATGGAAAGCTTCGCCGCGTTACCGGCTGCCGTTTGCGCGACAGACCAATGCATCAGCAACCTGAGAGGGTCGAGGTGGGTAAACGGCGGACACTTTTTGCGATCGCGCTGCTCGCGTGTTCGAGTCTGACGGCGTTCGCCGCGGAGCCTGCGTCTGATCAGGCGCCCGATACGATGCACGCCCGTGTACTTGCCTGCGCCGCCTGCCACGGTCAGCGCGGCGAGGGCACCGACAACGACTACTTCCCGCGTCTGTCCGGCAAGCCTGCCGGTTATCTGTACAACCAGCTGCTGGCGTTCCGCGACGGTCGGCGCAAATATCCGCCGATGAACTATCTGCTCGCGTATCTCCCCGACGCCTACCTGCAAAAGATCGCCGATTACTTCGCGGCCGAACGTCCGCCATTCCCGCCGCCGGCCACGCCGACCGTCGATTCAGCCACACTTGCGCTCGGTCAGACGCTCGTCACGCGTGGCGATCCGTCGCGTCAGATTCCGGCCTGCGCCGCGTGCCATGGTGGCGCGCTGACGGGGATGGAACCTGCCATTCCCGGCCTGCTCGGTCTGCATTCGAATTACCTGAGCGCGCAACTTGGCGCATGGCGTTACGGCACGCGCGGCACGGCTGCTCCCGATTGCATGAAGGTCGTGGCAACGCACCTGACCGAGCGGGATATCACCGCTGTCGCCGCGTGGCTCGCGTCGCAGAAAGCGCCGGCCGGTTATGCGCCGGTCGCGGCCGGTTCGCTGAAGATGCCGCTCGCCTGCGGCAGCGTCCCTCACTAACCGGAGAACCGAATTGCACGCTCTCCGATATGTCAGAACGCTCAACACGCTGGCGCGTCACGCCGCTTCACTGGTTGCGCTGTCCTGCATCGCTGTGACGCTCGCGCATGCGCAGGCCGCGGCGTCGAAAGACAACGCCAGTGCGGTCGCGCGTGGCGAATATCTCGCGCGCGCCAGCGATTGCATCGCGTGCCACACGATGCCGGCCGGCAAGCTGTTCGCCGGCACGCGTCCGATGGATACGCCATTCGGCACGCTCTACACACCGAACATCACGCCCGACAGGGAAACCGGCATCGGTACCTGGACTGCTGACGACTTCTACAAGATGCTGCATGAGGGCAAGTCGAAGGGCGGCACGATTCTTTATCCTGCAATGCCCTACGCGTCGTACACACGCATGACGCGTGAAGATTCGGATGCGATGTACGCGTATCTGATGTCGGTGCCGGCGGTGCATCAACCGAACCGTCCGCACACGTTGCGCTTCCCGTTCAACAAGCGCGAGCTGCTGCTCGGCTGGCGCACGCTGTATTTCCGCCAGGGCGAATACACGCCGGATCCGACGCAGTCCGTCGAATGGAATCGCGGCGCGTATCTCGTCGAAGGTCCGGGGCATTGCGCGATGTGCCACACGGCGATCAATGCGCTCGGCGGCAGTTCGGCATCGAAGGCGTTCGAAGGTGGTCTGATCCCGATGCAGAACTGGTACGCGCCGTCGCTCACGTCGAACAAGGAAGCCGGTCTCGGCGACTGGAGCATCGAAGAGATCTCCGATCTGCTGCAGACCGGCGTGTCGAAACGTGGTGCGGTATATGGGCCGATGGCGGAAGTCGTCTACGACAGCCTGCAGTACATGTCCGATGAAGATATCCGCGCAATGGCCGTCTATCTGAAGAGTCTGCCGGCACGCAGCGGCCAGACGTCGAGCACGCCGACGGCTGCCGTCACCGAAGAAAAGAACCGTCTCTATCCGCTCGGCAAGAAGATCTACGACGCGCAGTGCGCGGTCTGTCACGGTATCGACGGCAAGGGCAAGGTGCCGCATTTCCCGCCGCTGGCGCAGAACCAGTCGATCCTGATGACGTCGGCGGTAAATCCGGTTCGCATGGTGTTGAACGGCGGCTATCCGCCGGGCACGACGAAGAATCCGTCGCCGTATGGCATGCCGCCGTTCGCGCACACGCTCTCGGATGAAGAAGTGGCGGCTGTCGTCACCTATATCCGCACTGCGTGGGGCAATCGCGGCACGCCGATCAGCGGGAAGGAAGCGAACGAGTTGCGCACCGCGCCGCTTTATTGACGCAGGCAGCTGAAGCGAACTGAAAAGCATGTTGAGCATACCGAGGAAGCCATGAGCGATTCCCCTTCCGGCCACGCGCGCAACGCCGAGGACGAGACCGTCGACGAAATCGTCGGCCGCGGCCCGAGCGGCGCCATCGCGCTCGCGGGCATAGCAACGGCGATTGTCATCGGGCTGTGGTTCGCGTTCTATTTCGTCGTCTTCCTGCCTCGCGGCGTGATCCAGTGAGGCACCTTGCATGGCAATGACTCCCGCACCCCATGGTTCATCGTCGGAAGACGTCGCAGCACGCGTCGAGCGGCGCTGGGCGATTCTCGTCACCGGCATCGTCACGGTGCTGGTCGCGATGGTGGTCTACACCGGCCTGCACTGGGCCATGATGCCGCCTTCGCGTGTCGAGACCATCGATCCGCTGTCGCTGCACGTGTCCGGCGAATTTATCGAGAGCAATCTGGGCACCGCGACCGAAGGCGATGGCTCAGTCACCGTGCGTCTCGTCGCGCAGCAATATTCGTTCACGCCACAGTGCCTCGTGATACCGGCGAATACGCCCGTCACATTCCGTGCGACCAGCGCGGATGTCGTGCACGGCTTCCTGATTACCCACACCAACATCAACTCGATGCTCGAACCCGGCTACGTCTCGACCTTCAAGACGACATTCGACCAACCCGGCGACCATCTGATGCCGTGCCATGAATTCTGCGGCGTCGGCCACCAGGGCATGTGGGCGCACGTCAAGGTCGTGGACAAGGCAACGTTCGCGCAGATGGCGGCCGGTTCGCGGAGGGTCAGCTGTGTTCAATAGCAAACGGGTCGTTCTCGCGCATTTCTGGCTGGCGTTCGCCGCATTCGGCCTCGCGCTGCTGCTCGGCGCGTGGCAGATGTATGTGCGCAGCCCGCTGCATCCGTGGCTGCAGAATCCGGAGCATTACTACCGCTCGGTGACGGCGCACGGCACTGCGATGGGCTATGTGTTCCCGACATTGATCGCGATGGGCTTCGGCTACGCTGTTTCCGAACTCGCGTTGAAGCGCCCGCTGGTGGGCCTGCGCTGGGCGTGGGCCGGTTTCTGGCTGGTGCTGGTGGGCGCAGTGGCGGCGACGGTGCCGGTCGCGATGGGCCTGGCTTCGGTGCTGTACACGTTCTATCCGCCGATGATCGGCAATGCGTTCTACTACATCGGCGTCGTGCTGGTGGTGGTCGGCTCGTGGATCTGGGTCGCGCTGATGGGCATCAACATGCACGCGTGGAAGCGCGAGAATCCGGGCAAGCCGGTACCGCTCGCGATGTTCGCCACCGTCGCCGGCGCATATCTGTGGGGCTGGACGGCCGTGGGCGCCGCGCTCGAACTGCTGTTCCAGATCCTGCCTGTCGCGCTCGGCTTCACGCACACCATCGATGCCGGACTTGCCCGCGTGTTCTTCTCGTGGACGCTGCACGCGATCGTCTATTTCTGGCTGATGCCGGCGTATATCGCGTACTACACGATCATTCCGCGCGCGATCGGCGGCCGGCTCTACAGCGACTCGATGGCGCGTATCTCGTTCATCCTGTTCCTCGTGGTGTCGATGCCGATCGGCATCCACCATCTGTTCACCGATCCGCAGGTCGGCTCGGGCTTCAAGTTCCTGCACTCGGTGTTCACGGCGCTGGTCGCCGTGCCGACGCTGCTGACGGTCTTCACGATCAGCGCATCAGTTGAAATCGCGGCGCGGTTGCGGGGCGGCAAGGGCGCGCTCGGCTGGCTGAAGGCGCTGCCATGGGACAACCCGATGATGCTGGCGGTCGCGTTCTCGTTCGTGATGCTCGGCTTCGGCGGCGCGGGCGGCATCATCAACATGAGCTACCAGATGGACTCGACGATCCACAACACACAGTGGATCACGGGGCACTTCCATCTGATCTTCGCGGGCGCGATCGTCATCATGTACTTCGTGATCGCGTACGACCTGTGGCCGCAACTCACGGGCCGCGCGGTGACGAGCCTCAAGCTGATGCGTCTGCAACTGTGGTTGTGGTTCATCGGCATGATCGTGCTGACGTTCCCGTGGCACTACGTCGGCATTCTCGGCATGCCGCGACGCATGGCGTTTTACGACTACACGAACCCGGAAATCGCGGCGCAGGCGATCTGGGTGACGATGTCGGCGATCGGCGGGCTCATCCTTGTGATCTCGGCGATCCTGTTCTTCGTGATCCTGTATCAGACGCAGCGCGGTCCGCGCGTCGCGCCGCCGGAATATCGTTTCGCGAGAGCCGTGCATGAGCCGGTGCGTCTGCCGGTTGCACTGAACAGCTTCGGCCTCTGGCTCGCACTGATGATCGGCTTGACCGTGGCGAACTACGGCTACCCGATCGGGCAGTTGCTGTCGCAACCGCAGACGTCTGTGCCGGCCGTACCGATCGGAGGCTCGCGATGAGTAACACGGGAAATGAACGCCTGTTCTCGCTGAGCAATCCGTGGTTCAGGACGAGCGTCGGCGCAACGATTGTGATCGCCGTGTGCTCTGCGCTGATTGGTTTCGTGTGGCTGCCGTCCGCGCAGAAGGACGCGCCGTTCCAGGGCATCTGGAATGCGATCTGCAGCGCGGCGGGTGTGCCGCAGAAATGGCTTGCGGCTGGCGAGCCTGTGGAGTCGAAAGTCCGCACCAGTACTGCTGAAATCACGCCGCAACTGCTCGCGTATTCGGGCGCGCCTTCGATTGGGCGCGGCGCGACGCTCGCGATGCGCTGCACGATGTGTCACGGCGAGCGCGGCATGAGCGAAGCAAATTCGCCGAATCTGGCAGGGCAATACGCGGTTGTGATCTACAAGGAACTGCTCGATTATCAGTCGGGTGCGCGGACCAATGCGGCGATGTCGCCGATGGTCGGCAGCCTGAGCGATCAGGACATGCGCGATCTGGCGGCGTACTACGCGTCGCTACCGCGTCCGGTTCTCGCCGGGACCACACCGAATCCGCCGATGCCCGCGATCGTCGCGCATGGTTCGCCGATGCGTAATATCGTGTCGTGTACCGCGTGTCATGGCGGGATCGATAACAAGGCGGGGAGCCCGTGGCTCGAAGGCATGCCGGCCGCGTATGTGAAGGCGCAGTTGCAGGCGTTTGCTTCGGGCGCGCGTCACAACGATATCAGCGAGCAGATGCGCAACGTCGCACGGCAGATGACGCCCGAAGAGATGGATGCAGCCGCTGCGTACTATGCCGGGGCGACCCCGGTGCATTGAGTTGAGTGGGCTGCGAGCACACCGGTCGTGAACAATTCCTGATTGCTTCACGCGTCTTTTTTGGCGCTCGCGGTTTTTGGGACTTTCGCGCTGTCAGCGCCCTTTGCTTCTTTGACTTCGTTCACGGTATCAGGCTGGCGAGCCCCTGTGCCATCCATCGGCACGAGCAGGCTGCGGTTCGGATTCGCGATCTGGATGCCGTGTGCCTGAAACGCCATGACGATGCGCCGGTTGAATTCGCGTTGCACCGACCAGCGCGCCGTGTCGCGACACTGCATCTGCCCGGCGAGCGTGATCGCCGCGCCGTCGACCGCATCGACGCCCCAGAAGCTGAAGTCCGACAGGATACCGTCCTTGAATGCATCGTCGTTGCGCAGTGCGGCGCCGGTTTCCTTCAGCGTCTCGATCGCACGATCGACGTCCTGCCCGTACGCAATGCTGACCCTGACCGCCGCGTTGCCGAGCCCGCGATTCGTGTTGTTGACCGTCGACACGGAACTGAACGGCACGGTATAGAGCGAGCCGTCGCCGCCACGCAGACGCACCGTACGGATCGACAGATATTCGACCGTGCCGGATACGCCCGCAAGCGTGACCGCATCGCCGACCTGCATCGCGTTTTCCATCAGCAGAAAAATGCCGGTGATGAAATCCTGCACGAGTTTCTGCGAGCCGAAGCCGAGCGCGACGCCAAAAATACTCGCGCCCGCGAGCAGCGGTGCTGTGTTGACACCGAGTTCGCTCAGGCCCGTGAGCACGACGACCAGCGCAATCACAACGAAGAGCGCCGTGCGCAGCATCGGCAGCAATGTGCGCAGACGGGCGGCGCGAACAAGATCGCCACCGGTCGTCCACTGATCGAGCCGCCGTTCGATGGCCACGTTTACAGCTTCCCACACGACGAGCGCGACGAAGGCCGCGATCGAGATCGTCACGATGGCCGATGCCAGGCGATCTCCGATCGTGCCGCGCTCGAAGAACTGCGCGACGTTAAAGCCCCAGACCTGCAACAGCACCAGCGCGGTGACGATCACCAGAAGCGCCGAAATCGCGCGCCGCACGAACGGGTAGTAACGATACGCGTGCTGATGGGCGATCGAGCCTTGCGTGTCCTCTTCGATATTGAATGCGCGTCCGAGGGCGCCGAAGATCACGATCGACGCGACGCGCGCGCCCACCAGTACCGCCAGCGAAATGCCGCCGAGATGTAGCAGCGCCTGATAGCCGTTGCGCACGTCGAGCGCCCAGACGAACCATAGCGCCATCACGACGAAAACCGCGACAAAGGCCCACACGTCGGCGAGCCAGTTGCCGGCGATCTCCATCGACGGAATGCTTGCGACGCGCTCGCGGATCCGCGCGGCCACCGGCCGGCGGCATTGCAGGATCAGGATCGACACCATCACATGCGCGATCAGCGAGACGATCTTCGTCACCGCGAGATGCGCATCCTCGTTCATGCCGAGTTGCAACGCAATTTCAGCGAGACCCGCGCCGACACCGATCACGCTGGCGATCGCAATCACCCGTCGATGCGCGAGCGTCGCCCAGCGGTTGCCCATGCGCCACAAACGGAGCGCGGGCGCATCAGGCTGCAGGAAAAAACCGCTGATGATCACCGCGCCGCGGCACGACACGTAGATATCGATCAACGCATCGAGCGCGCGTCCTTCGGGCGTGTTGTCGTCGGTGAGGATCGACATCAGCACCGTCGCGACGATCACGAATACGACAAGCGGAAGGGCCCTGAAGACGGCGAGGAGCAGGGCGCCAGGCACACGTCGCAGCAGCGACCAGTGCCGCGTCGCGTTGTATTTTCCGCCTGCTGCATCGGGTTTCGCGGCGGTTGTCGATGTTGTCGTTGTTGTGGCTACTGCGCTCTGCCCGGATTCTTCCGCCCGTTCTGCCTCTTCTGCCTCTTCCGCCTCACTTGTGCGTTTCGCGTTGCGTTCGACAGTCAGTTCGCAGGGGCGGCGCAGCAGGCGTCGTGTGAGCCACTCGAACGCGAGTGCGGGCAGCAATCCGACGAGCACTGTCAGGATCATGCGGCCGAGCACGGCGCGGCCCTGCGGGTTCACGAACACGTTATGCCACCAGGCGCGCACCGACGATACGTCGAGCAATGCCGCCACCGAGTGACGGAGTGCCGCGGCGCCGTTCGCGAGCCAGTGCGCGCCCTGGCGCGCGAGTTGCGACGCGAGACCATTGGTCTGGAGCGCCGCGGGCACGTGGCTTGCACCGGCAGCTGCAGAAACCGGCTCCGTGGCGGATGCAGGGACCGCACTCAACGCGCCGGCCGCGGCGACGGCGCGCAATGTGTCCTCGATCTGGCTGCGCCGTTTGGGATCGTTCAGGACATCGAGTGCCTGACGGGCCTGATCGGGCGTCAGCCTCACGGGCGGATTGACGGCGGTACTGCTGGCGCTCGTGGGCGTGGCGGGCGCTGTCGACGCGGCAAGCGCGGAGAGCGCAAACGTAACCAGAAAGCAGGCGAGAAGGATTTTGCGCATGGTGGTCCGGTGGACGTTGAAGACGGCGGCAGACGCTGACGCAAATGCAAACGGGACAGTGCGGACGCAAAATGCGGGCCGGTACAACCGCCATTCAAACCGACAGCGACCCGCGTGCACAAGTTCCCGTGTCCCGCCCGTGGCGCAGGCTGGGCTGACGCCTGGCGTTCAGTCGCGCTCAGTTGCACTCAATCAAGGATAGTCACGCCGCTTCGCGTTGCCGCATCAATTCCGCGCGCAGAAAGCGGGCAAATTCCTGCGTGGCCGCATCGCCGCCGTGTGCGGGCAAATGAAGACTGATTGAGAAGTTGGGTAGTGCAGGCAGACCGGCATCGGCGCCGAGGATCTCGAGATCGGCGGGCACGGTCGAAGCCAGCCACGCCGTGATGGCCAGATCGGTGCGGACGGTTGCCGTGGTCGCCTCGATGTTGCCGTTCTCGAATACGGTTCGCCACTCGACACCCTGATCGCGCAACGCGGCCAGCACGACAGGACGAAACGCGCAGGTATCCGTGACCATCGAAACGGGCAGCGGCCGCTTCACGCGCGCGACACCGCCGCGCGCACCGACCCACACCAGCGGCTCGACCCGCAGACACTCGCCGGTTGCCGCGCCCACCGGCGCTTCGACGATGGCGAGGTCGATTTCGCCATCTGCAAGTGCATCGACGAGTTCGGGCGACGAACCGCATACCAGTGATATCTCGACCTGCGGCCAGGCTTCGGTATACGCCTTGAATACCGGCGCGAGCGTGCTGCCGACGAGGTCATACGGCACACCCAGCCGAACGCGTCCCTCGAGCGCGCTTGCGGTCATCTCGCTCCAGATTTCATCGTTCATGCCAAGGAGCCGGCGCGCCTTGCCCAGCATC
Source organism: Paraburkholderia sp. GAS42 (assembly GCF_050436565.1). Taxonomy (NCBI): domain Bacteria; kingdom Pseudomonadati; phylum Pseudomonadota; class Betaproteobacteria; order Burkholderiales; family Burkholderiaceae; genus Paraburkholderia; species Paraburkholderia sp. GAS42. The sequence continues at coordinate 163,030 of NZ_JBNDML010000013.1, forward strand.
CGCTCGCCAGCAGGCGTCAGCCGCAGGCCACGGCGCTCGCGTTCGAACAGCGTGATGCCGAGCGCCTCTTCGAGACGCCTGATCTGCTGGCTTACCGCCCCCTGGGTAAGATGCAGGCTGTTCGCGGCAACCGTCATGCTGGCGCTGTCGGCCGCCGTGACGAACGTGCGTACAAGGGTGAGATCGAGGTTTCTGGCCATTCACACATTATATTTGCTAATGCCTCGCATCCGTAAACATGGTTTCACTAATATCACGCGCGGCCCTACAGTCTGGACTCGTTCAGACAGACGATCGCCACGCCTCCATGATCCTTGCGAGCTCCGTCGCACCTTTGCTGTTGTTTGCGGCCGTTTCCACAGTCACGCCAGGCGGCGCGACGACCCTCGCCACGGCGTCGGGCGCGCAGTTCGGTTTTCGTCGCTCGATTCCGCTGATGGCGGGCATTGCGGTCGGTCTTGCATCGCTGGCGGCGGTTGCCGCGGCCGGGCTCGCTGGCGTGCTGCTCGCTGTGCCCGCGCTCGAACTCGCGATGAAGCTCACGGGCAGCGCTTATCTGCTGTGGCTTGCGTGGAAAATCGGCCGCAGCGGGCCGCCGAGGCTCGACATGCAGCTTGCGGCGCCGACGAGTTTCATCGGCGGTGCGTGTCTGCTGTGGCTAAACCCAAAAGGCTGGGCGATGACGCTCGGCGCGGCGGCTTCGTTTTCCGTGCTGGCAACCGGGCCGCTACGGCTCGCGGCGTTACTCGGCTCAGCCTTCGGGATCGCGGCGGTTGTATCGTTGTCGTTGTGGTGTGTCGCCGGCATGGTGCTCGCGCGGCTTCTGCAAACGCCGCGGCAGTGGCGCGTGCTCAACGTCGCGTTGGGCGTGCTGCTGGCCGCGTCGATTGTTCCAATGTGGAGAGAATGATGAGTCCGTTTGCTGAAACGGTCGACCTTGCCGCGGCCTTCGATGACGTCACCGCGCACTGGTCGCCGAAAGTCGTGGCGCAGGTCAACGATCAATACGTCAAGGTGGCGAAAGTGCAGGGCGAGTTCGCGTGGCACAGCCATGCAGACGAAGATGAACTCTTCTACGTCGTACGCGGGCAACTCGACATCAACTATGAAAACGACCGCACGGTGAAGCTTGCACCGGGATCGATTCATGTCGTGCCGCGCGGCGTGCTGCACAAACCGGTGGCGCACGAAGAATGCTGGATCGTGCTCATCGAAACGGTGAGCACGAAACATACAGGCGATGTCGAGACGCCCTTCACGAAGACACTTGCGCAGCAGCTCGGCGAGGCATGATGCCCTGAGGCGTCGACGTTATTCGTTGACGAACCATCGCATCAACACCGTCGCCGCCATCGCGAGACTCACGATCACGACGGCGGTGAACGCAATCCCGAACAGATGCGCCTTTAACGCCTCGCGTTCATCGAGGCAATTGTGCGCTTCACGGAGCGGGCGTTTTGCGCAACAGCCGTCGCTCAACTCGCGGCCTCCTGACGTTGCCGTTGCGCGTGCCGGTTTTGCGGACGCGGCAGGCCCAGATTTTCGCGCAGCGTTTGACCTTCGTATTCCGTGCGGAAAAGGCCGCGTCGCTGCAATTCCGGCACCACGCGTTCAGCGAATTCGGAGAGTCCGCCAGGCAACCATGGCGACATGATGTTGAAGCCATCCGCGCCTTCTTCCTCGAACCATTGCTGCAACTGGTCCGCGATGCTTTCGGGCGTGCCGACCACCTGCTGATGTCCTCGCGCGCCCGCGATGCGCAGATACAGGTCGCGGATCGTCAGATTCTCGCGACGCGCGAGATCGAACAGCAGACGCTGACGGCTCTTGCCGCCGTTCGTTTCCGGCAGCTCGGGCAACGGGCCATCCACCGGATACGTCGACAGATCGACACCGCCCGACATAGTCGACAGCAGCGAGAGCCCGACCGTCGGATGAATCAGGTTCTGCAGCGCGTCGAACTTGCGGCGCGCTTCGTCCTGCGTGCGGCCGATCACCGGGAAGATGCCCGGCATGATCTTCAGATGATCCGGTTGACGGCCGTATTTCGGGAGCCGGCTCTTGATGTCGCGATAGAACGTCTGCGCTTCTTCGAGTGTCTGGTGCGCAACGAAGATGACTTCGGCCGTTTGCGCCGCGAGTTCGCGGCCTGCATCCGACGCGCCTGCCTGGACGACGACCGGCCAGCCCTGCGGTGAACGCGCGACGTTCAACGGCCCACGCACCTGGAAATGCTTGCCGCGATGGTTGAGCACGTGCAGCTTGTCCGGGTCGAAATAGACACCGCTTTCCTTGTCGCGCAGAAACGCGTCATCTTCCCAGCTATCCCAGAGGCCCGCGACAACGTCGTAGAATTCGCGTGCCCGTTCATAACGTACTGCGTGTTCCGGATGCTTTTCGAAACTGAAGTTGAGCGCTTCCGATTCCGTGCTCGACGTGACGAGGTTCCAACCCGAACGTCCGCCGCTCAGATGATCGAGCGATGCGAATTTGCGCGCGAGGTTGTACGGTTCGTTGAAGGTCGTCGAAACGGTTGCAATGAGGCCGATGTTCTTCGTCACCACCGATAGCGCGGAGAGCAGCGTCAACGGTTCGAAGTGATCGGCGCGGGCGGTGCGCGAGAGCGACGCGAGGTTCGTGTCGCGCACGCTGACGCTGTCGGCGAAAAAGATCGTGTCGAATTTCGCGCGCTCGGCGATCTCCGCGACTTCGGCGTAATGCGCGAAGTCGAGGCCGCCGCCCGCGTGCGCGTCCGGATGCCGCCATGCGGCGATGTGATGGCCCGTTTCCATCAGGAACGCGCCCAGTTTGATCTGCCGCTTGTTGTTGATCATCGTCTGCTCCGTGTGCAATGGGGAGAATCCGGCGTGACTGTGCGGCTGTACCAGCGGTTACTGCGCAACCGGCTTGCGTCCAGCCGCGAACGTCATGCGCCGTTTCAGCTGAATGCCGCGCGGACCCCGCTTCGCTTCGAGCGCATCGCCGAGCAGCTGGCGCACGCGCGCGCTATCCGCCTCATCCAGCGCGGAGAGGAAATTGCCGAACGAACTGGCGCGGCTGAACGCGATCACTTCATCGACGGTATCGAAGGCATCGTCGAACTCGCGGATTTCATTGAACGTCACGTTGAAGCCGGCGGCGGCAAGCAGCAGCGCGGCGCGTTCCTGCGTGAGCTTGTGCGGGGCGCCGACGCGCGCTGTCTGCCAGCGCGGTTCGCGCGCGAGCAGCTCGCGCAAGACGAGATGCAGGTCGTGCGGCGCCTCCTGCGACATCGTCGTAAAGCCGACGCGACCGCCTGGCTTCAGCACGCGAAACGCGTGCTGAAGCGCGGCCAGCTGGTCGGGTACCCAATGGATGACGCTGTTGAAATAGACGACGTCGTAGTGCGCATCCGGCACGTCGTCGAGCGCTTCGGCGCGGCCGACCCGGGCCTGGAAGCGCCCCTGTGCGCGCTTTTGCGCGAGTTCAACGCGCAGGGCGAGTGGATCGATCCCGAGCACTTCACCGTGCGCGCCCGTGCGCTCAGCGACGGCTTCCGTCAGCAGGCCGGTGCCGCAACCGATGTCGAGCACTTTCTCGCCGCCTTGCACAGCGAGCACGTCAAGGAGTTCGAGGCCGTGATGAAACTGGCGTGTACCGAGCCGGTCGTATTGTTCGGCGAGCGTGGTGGAATCGAGTTCGAGGCTGGGCGGAGTCGACATAGCGGGTCCATGTAGTGACGATTGAACATGGTAGAGGCCGCCTGTTCGCAACAGAAACGAGAAATCGTGCTATCGATCTGACGTCGGAGCGCATTCGACGTTATAGCGTCAAATGCGCCCGAATCACGTCGAAGCGCAGACTGAAAGCATCCCATCGTTATCGCGCGAGGCTTTCCGGAGGAATGCCGAATGTGCCGTTCACCACTTCGGTGAACGTGCGTTCTTCACGCAGGATGAAGCGCTGCGTTTGCACCATCCGGAAGTTCGCGACCGATTCAGGGTCTGTCTTCAGACGGGCGCGATACGCTTCGTATGCGGCGAGACTCTCGAAGGCGATCAATCCCCAGGCGATATCGTTGGTCCCTTCGTGCGGCAGAAAGTAGCCGACGAGATGGCCACCGCAGCGCGGAATAATGCGGCCCCAGTTTTCTGCATATTCCCTGAAGGCGTCGCGCTGGAATGGGTCGATCTGGTAGCGGATGAAGCAGGTGAGGGTCATGAAATGCGCTCCTGTCGGCACGTCCGGTTGATGTCTGGTTCGTGCTCACAGTATGCGTGGCGCGCGGCCTTCGACGTTTCAGGCCGGATCGAAATATCGCCGCAAGCTCGACCGTCAGTCGCTGTGCGCGGTGGTATCCGACGCAGGGTCTGACGCGGAATTCCGCGCAGCATCGTTGCTCGCGGGCGTGAAGGAGCGCGTGCGGATCATCGCCGCCGAACAGGCCGCGCCGGCGAGCGCGCAGGCTGCGGATACGAGCGCGACGGCGCGCAGTGCATCGTCGATGGCGTCATCGTGCGCGTCGGCGAGCGGCGTGTGCGGCGGAATCCGAACCGTGTTGACAGCCTCTGCCGCGTCGGATTCCGGTTCGAGCAATTGCCCGCTTCGATGGATATCCGCTGGAATATTCAGCATTTTCAGGCTCGACGCGAGCGCGGCGTTGTGCGACCACACGAACACAATGCCGAGCACCGCGATGGCCAGCAGACCCGCTACACGGGCCACCGCGTTATTGATGCCGGAAGCGACGCCCGAGCGCTCGCTCGACACCGCGCCCATGACGGTGGTGGTCAGCGGCGCAACCGTGATCGTCATCCCCAGCCCGATCACCACCATTGCCGGGAAAAAGCCGCTCCAGTAGGTGCCCTGCACGAACGGCAAGCCGAGCATCGCGAAGCCGACGCCGGCGACAACCGGTCCCACCGTGAGCAGCGCACGCGGCCCGTAGCGATCGGACAAACCACCTGTAAAGCGTGACAGCACACCGATGATGACCGGCACCGGCAGAATGGCCGCGCCGGCTTCGGTTGCGCTGAAATCGTGCGCGCGGATCAGCGTGAACGGCAAAAAGAAGAACAGGCCGCTAAGCCCGAAATACAGCAGCAGCGTGACGATATTCGCGCCGATGAAATCGCGCGAGCGAAACACATCGAGCGGCATCATCGGGTTGCGGCTCTTCATTTCGATGACGACAAACGCGATCAGCACGAGGATGCCGATGCCCACCGAGGCCAGCACAAGCGGGTTCGAAAGCCCGCGTGACGACGCCACGGTCAATCCCCATGTCAACGCGGCTAAACCCGCTGCGGCGGCGAATGCGCCGGCCCAGTCGAGTTGGCGCGGCGCATCGGACCTATGACTGTCGGGCACCGAGACGACGGCCAGCGCCACCGTGATGCACGCGAGCGGCACGTTGAGAAAGAAGATCGCGCGCCACGAAAGCACGTCGACGAGCCAGCCGCCCGCAACCGGCCCCGCCGCCGATGTAATCGCGCCGATGCCGGCCCACGTGCCGATCGCGCGGCCACGTTCGCTGTCATCGAACACGGCGCCGATGATCGCCAGACTGCTCGGCACGAGCAGCGCTGCGCCGATGCCTTGCACAGCCCGTGCGGCGATCAGTGTGCCGGATCCGGGCGCAAGGCCGCAGGCAATCGACGCCAGCGTGAAAAGCCCGATACCCGCGATGAAAACCGTGCGTCGGCCAAGCAGGTCGCCCATCGATCCACCGACCAGCACCAGCGAGCCGAGAAAGAGCAGATACGCATTGACGACCCACTGCATGGCCGCAACGCTCGCGCCGAGTTCGCTCTGGATCGACGCCAGCGCGACGTTGACGACCGAGCCGTCGATAAACGCCATGCTGGAGCCAAGAATCGTCGACGCGAGCGCGAGACGCTTGCGCACGCACGGACGATCGACCGTGGAGGGCTGCGCGCGGATGACGAGTTCATCACATGGGCTTGCCTGTGCGGCGACGATATGCAGGGCCGTTGCGGGCCTGCGGGGGCGATCCTGAGCAGCCAAAACGACTCCCGTGCGAGAAGACCAGCTTCCAGCATACCAACGCGAGCCCGCGAGCGACAGGCGATTTGATCCGTATTGCGCAAATCCGGATCAGGCGGGGAAGACGCACTGCGGCACCGCATCACATCGCGCCGGCCCGACAAAGGAGCCCGATCCTGAACGATTCAGGTCAAAATGCGGTTTTCCGCGACGCGCCCGGCAAGCATGGCCCTGACCAATCTCCAAAGAAAACTGGATCTCACGACACTGCAGCTTTTTCTCGCCGTGTATGAAGAGCGCACGCTCACGCGCGCGGCCGAACGGGAAGCGATTGCAGTATCGGCGGCGAGCAAGCGTCTGCTCGAACTCGAACATGCGGTCGGTTCCGCGCTCTTCGTGAGAAAGGCGCGCGGCATGGAACTGACCGCTGCGGGCGAGACGCTGCTGCATCACGCGCGACGCGTGCTGCGCGACATCGAGAATATCGGCCTCGAACTCGCCGAGCACGCGAGCGGCGTGATCGGTTATGTGCGGATGATGGCGAACCTGTCCGCGATCGTCGAATTCCTGCCGGAAGATCTGCGCGCATTTCTCGCGGGCAATGAGCGCGTGCGGATCGAACTCGAAGAGCGGCCGAGCGGTGGTGTAATCAGCGGCGTGGCCGACAGCCTCGTCGATCTCGGCATCTGTTCCGGCGACGCCGACACGCGTGGCCTGCACGTCACGCATTACCGTCACGACCGGCTCGTCATCGTGATGCGCGACGATCATCCTTTGGCAACGCGCGAAAGCGTGACGTTCGCCGATACGCTCGACAGCGATCACGTTGGACTGCATGCGGCCAGCTCGATCAACATGCGTACGCATCTCGCCGCGCGCCAGGCGGGCAAACCGCTGCGGCTGCGCATCCATGTGCCCGGTTTCGACGCGGTGTGCCGGATGGTGCAGGCGGGCATGGGCGTGGGCGTGCTGCCGTTGCACGTATATAACGCGATCGGCCGGTCGCTCGGGCTGACGGCGGTGACGCTCGATGAAGAGTGGGCCGCGCGCAGTCTCCTTATCGTCGTGCGTGATGTCGATGCGCTTTCGCCCGTCAGCCGTCTGCTGTTCGATCACCTGAGCACCGTCGAAGCCCGCACGGGCGCCTGATCGTGCCACTTTGCGAGCGTTCGCGTCTGGCGAACGCTCGTTGCCGGATTGCGGTTGGACGCCGCGGCGGCCTCGCCCATAAGCTGTCTTCCATACAAGATCAGGTCAGGAGACAGCATCATGAGTGGACCCTTGAAGGGTATTCGCGTCATCGAGATCGGAACCCTTATCGCCGCGCCGTTTGCCGCCCGGATGCTGGCCGAATTCGGCGCGGAGGTCATCAAGATCGAAGCACCCCGTGACGGCGATCCACTGCGCAAATGGCGCAAGCTGCACGAAGGCACGTCGCTGTGGTGGTATCTGCAGTCGCGCAACAAGAAGTCGATCTGCGTGAATCTGAAGTCCGTGGAAGGGATCGAGGTCGTCAAACGCCTCGCTGCCGACGCGGATATCGTCATCGAAAACCTGCGTCCTGGTGCACTCGAACGGCTCGGCCTCGGCTGGGACGTGCTGCACGAAATCAATCCCAAACTCACGATGGTACGCATCTCCGGATACGGCCAGACCGGTCCGTATCGTGACCGTCCGGGCTTTGGCGCGATCGGCGAGGCGATGGGCGGCATCCGCTATACGACGGGCGAAGCCGACGGCGCGCCGGCACGCGTCGGCGTGAGCCTGGGCGATTCGCTCGCGTCGCTGCATGGCGTGATCGGCGCATTGATGTCAGTGCTGCGGGTGAAGACGGGGCAGGGCGACGGACAGGTCGTCGATGTGTCGCTGGTCGAGAGCGTTTTCAACCTGATGGAAAGCCTCGTGCCCGAATACGATCTGCTCGGCCACGTGCGCGAACGCAGCGGTGGCGCATTGCCTGGCATCGCGCCGTCGAATACGTATCGCAGCGAAGACGGTGCGTATGTGGTGATCGCGGGCAACAGCAATCCGATTTTCCGGCGACTGATGCAGGTGATCGGCCGCGCCGATCTCGCCGACGATCCTGCCCTTGCGCACAACGACGGCCGCGCTGCGCAGAGCGCGATGCTCGATGAGGCGATCACCGCGTGGACCTCGCATCATTCGACCGAAGACATCCTTTTCGCGCTGGAACAGGCCCAGGTGCCGGCGGGCCGCATCTATTCGATCGCGGACATCGTTGCTGATCCGCATTATCAGGCGCGCGAGATGCTGCTGCAGGCAAGCCTGCCGGACGGCACGCCAGTGAAGATGCCGGGCATTGTGCCGAAACTGTCGGACACGCCGGGCGAAGTGCATTGGCCTGGGCCTGCGCTCGGTGAACACACGGGTTCGGTGCTGGCGGATCTCGGCTTCAGTCCGCTCGAAATCGAGCAATTGCGTAGCGAAGGAGCCGTGCAATGACTACCGCCGCCGAGGGGTTGCACGACAGACTCATCGTGCAGGAAGTCGCGCCACGCGATGGGTTGCAGATCGAGCCGACGTGGGTCGAAACGGACGACAAGGTCGCGCTGATCGATCAGCTTTCGACGGCAGGCTTCTCGCGTATCGAAGCGGGCTCGTTCGTTTCGCCGAAAGCGATCCCCGCACTGCGCGACGGCGACGCCGTATTTCACCGCATCAAACGCAATCCCGATGTGATCTATGTCGCGCTGATCCCGAACGTGAAGGGCGCGGAGCGCGCCATGGCCGCGCTCGCCGACGAGCTGAATCTGGTGATGTCCGCGAGCCAGACGCACAACCGCGCGAACATGCGGATGAGCTGCGAGAACTCGTTGACCGGCTTCGGAGATATCGCGAAGCGCGTCAGGGGATCACACGTCACGTTGAATGGCACGGTGGCGACGGCGTTCGGCTGTCCGTTCGAAGGCGCGATCGACGAAGGCCGCGTGCTTGCCATCGTCGATGCGTATCTCGAACTCGGCATGCACGGTGTGACGCTCGCGGATACCACGGGCATGGCGAATCCGCGTCAGGTTGCGCGCATCGTCACGCGCGTGCTGGAGCGCATCGGCCCCGACGCGCTGACGCTGCACTTTCACAACACGCGCGGTCTGGGTCTCGCGAACGTGCTGGCCGCGTACGAAGCGGGCGCACGCCGGTTCGACGCGGCGCTCGGCGGGCTGGGTGGTTGCCCGTTCGCACCGGGCGCGTCCGGCAACATCTGCACGGAAGATCTCGTGAACATGTGCGACGAAATGGGCATTCCGACTGGCATCGATCTCGTGAAGCTGCTCGAACTGTCGCGCGCGTTGCCCGCGTTGCTCGGCCATGACGTGCCGGGACAACTCGCGAAATCCGGCCGCAACTGCGATGTGCATCCCGTGCCGGACTACGTACGCAGCATCGTTTAACCCACGCGCCTACCTTCTATCAACAATCGACCGGACGGTGCACCTGCCCAGTCCGGCAAGGAGACAAATATGAGCGACCTGAGTGCCCTAGGTAATCCGAGCGATCGTGAAGCCGGACAGATCCCGGAAACGAGTCAGGGAACGCACGCGATCATCCGCAAGGTCGCGTGGCGACTGATGCCGCTGATCATGATCTGCTATCTCTTCGCGTTTTTCGATCGCATCAACATCAGCTTCGCGAAGTTCCAGTTGCAGAGCGACCTCGGTTTCACCGACACCGCGTATGGCCTGGGCGCGAGTCTGTTCGTCATCGGCTATGTGCTGTTCGAGGTGCCGAGCAACATGATGCTGTACAAGGTCGGCGCGCGGCGCTGGATCGCACGCATCATGATCTCGTGGGGACTCGCCACGGCGGCGATGGTGTTCGTCAATAACGAGTGGCAGTTCTACGGGCTGCGTTTCATCATCGGCGCCATGGAAGCGGGTTTCGCGCCCGGCGTTCTCTACTACCTGACGTTGTGGTTTCCAGCGAGCTATCGAGGCCGCATCACGTCGCTGCTGTTTCTCGCGTCGGCGTTTTCCGGGCTGGTCGGTGCGCCGCTTTCCGGGCTCGTGCTCGGGCATCTGAGCGGAGTGTGGGGCATGCCGGGATGGCACTGGCTGTTCCTGCTCGGCGGCCTTCCGTGCGTGCTGCTGGGCGTGCTCGTGCTAAAGCTGCTGAAGGACCGGATCGAAGATGCAGAATGGCTCTCAGGCCCGGAAAAGCAGTACCTGTCCGCGCGAATCGCGCAGCAGCAACCGCGAAACACCGGTGGCCATTCGCTGTCCGGCGCGATAAAGACGCCCGGCTTTCTCACGCTCGGGTTGATCTATTTCCTGATTCAGGTTGCGTCGTATGGGCTGAATTTCTGGGCGCCGCATCTGATCCGCACTGCGGGTACGCAGAATCCGACGATCATCGGCTTGCTGACTGCGGTGCCGTACGTGTGCGGTGCGATCTGCATGGTCGTAGTGGGGCGGATGTCGGACGCGTCGGGAGAGCGGCGGAAGTTTGTATGCGGATTGCTGCTGATGGCCGCGCTCGGATTCTTTGCCGCAGGGTTCTTCGATAAACAGACTACGTTGCTGATTGTCGCGCTCGGCGTCATGGGTGCGGGCGTCGTGGCTTCGATTCCCGCTTTCTGGGCACTGCCGCCGAAGCTGTTGACGGGCGCTGGCGCGGCAGGTGGCATTGCGCTGATCAATACGCTGGGACAACTGGGCGGCATCGTGAGCCCGGTGATGGTGGGGCGAATCAAGGATCTGACCGGGAGCACGACACCTGCGCTGTATGTGATCGGCGCGATGAGTCTGGCGTGTGCGTTGATCCTGCTGTACGGCGTGCCTGCAGCGTTGCGTAGCAAGGATCATCCGGCTTCGCATTGAATCTGACGAAGCACGCATGTCGCGCCGTTGACCGGGTTTGTAGCGCCGGTCAACGGCGTGCGCCTGAGCGGGGTGTTGCCGCGCTATGCAGGCGCCCGCAAGTGACGGCTGTTCGCGCGTGCCACCGGCTTCACGCCCGCATTCGCCCCGTGCCATCCGTGGTTCGTCTCTGACTGGCCCATGCCAGGCCCGCCCGTACGGAAGCTGACGATCACAGCCTGCAACTGCTGCGCCTGTTCTTCAAGTGAGTGCGCGGCCGCAGCCGCCTGTTCGACGAGCGCGGCGTTTTGCTGCGTCATCGTATCCATCTGCGCGACCGCGCTGTTGACCTGCTCGACGCCCGTGCTCTGTTGCGCCGCAGCCGCTGCGATTTCCCGCACGACATCGGTCACGCGCGCAATTGCAACGCGCGTCTCCTGGATCGTCTCACCTGTGCGTTCGACGAGCGCCGCGCCGGTGCCCACCTTGCCGACGGCGCTCTGGATCAGCGCGCGGATCTCCTTCGCCGCCGTCGCACTACGTTGCGCGAGCGTCCGCACTTCGCCCGCGACGACCGCAAAGCCGCGTCCCTCTTCGCCAGCGCGCGCCGCTTCGACCGCCGCATTGAGCGCGAGGATATTCGTCTGGAACGCGATGCTTTCGATAACGCCGACGATGTCCTCCATCCTGCGCGACTCGTCCGAAATATCGCGCATCGCGGTGACGACTTCCATCACCATCGTTTCGCCGCGATCGGCGATCTTGACGGCGCTGCTGGCGAGGTGGCTGGCCGTGCCCGCGTTGTCGGCGGTCTGGCGGAGCATCGACGTGATTTCTTCCATGCTCGACGCCGCCTCTTCAAGCGACGCCGCCTGGTTTTCCGTGCGCGCGGACAGGTCGGCGTTGCCGGTTGCGATTTCACGCGATGCCGTTGCCACCTGGTCAGCCGAATCGCGGATCTGGCCGATCGTGCGGGCCAGCGCATCGCGCATCCGGCGCATGGCCTGCATGAGGCTCACGGTGTCGTCGGTGCGCGTTTCGATCGCGACCGTGAGATCGCCGGTCGCAATCGCGTCGGCGACGTGCGCGGCGCCGGCCGGATCGCCACCGATCGTGCGCTGGATGCTGCGATTGGTGAACGCGACGAAGGTGGCGAGCAGCGTCGCCAGCACGACGAACACGGCGGCCGCGAACCAGAGCGAGCGCACGAGCGCGGCGTCGATATCGTCGACGTACGCGCCCGTCGCGATGATCCAGTCCCACGGCGCGTAGCGCACCACGTAACCGATCTTGCCGACCTCAGCCGCCGGGCCTGCCGACGTCGCCCTGGGACGCGCGAACACGTAGTCGACGAAACCGCCCTCGGGCTGCTGCGCGACCGTGGCGAACGTCACGTAGTGGTGACGGCCGTCCGCGTCCGCGTTGTTGCGCAGGTCCTTGCCGTTCATCGCCGGCTTGATCGGGTGCATCACCATCCGCGGGCTCGAGTCGATCACGAGGAAATAGCCGTCCTCGCCGTAACGCACGTCGCGCAGGCGATCGAGCGCCTGTTTGCGGGCTTCATCCCCGGTCAGTGCGCCGCTTTTTGCGAGTGCGGCGTATTCGTTGACGATGCTAAGCCCAATGTGCGCGACATTGACGAGATCGTTCTTGCGCTCCTCGATGCGCGTTTGCCGGGACTGCCAGGCGGCGGCGACCGATACGAGGAGCAGGGCGGTCAGGCTGACGACCAGTGGCAGCCAGAGTTTCTTTCTGAAGCTGAGTGTTTGCATTGCGGCAACCTCGCGTGCCTTTTTTGAACGTCGGATGGGATGGGACGGCCTACCTCTATGGGTTATCGGCAGAAAGGAGGTTGAAATGGTGTGGTGGGAAACCCTGGGGACGGGTCGGGGCGCCGCCCGCATGCAGCGGATTTCCGCGCCGCTCACGAGGGGCTGTGACCGTGGAACCGGACGAAGCGGACGGCACCGCCTTCACGATCGAATTGCCGCGCGCCGATAACGGGCGACGCGGCGAATTCGTGCGGGGCTAGTGCCGCAGCTTTAGTCAAAAGCCGCTGGTTACAGCTGGCTCATACCGCCGTCGATCACGATTTCCGTGCCGACGATAAAGCCCGATTCGCTCGACGAGAGATGCAGCACCGTCGCCGCGATTTCCTCCGGCGTGCCGAAGCGACCGAGCGGAACCTGGCTCTTGATCTGCGCCGCAGTGTTGGCGAGCGTTTCGGCGTCGAAGCCGAGCTTGCCGAAAAGCGGCGTCGTGATCGGGCCCGGGCTGATCACGTTCACACGCACGCCGCGCGGCAGCAGCTCTGCCGACAGCGTTTTCGCGAGCGAAATGATCGCGGCCTTGCTGGCTGCATAAACCGACGAAGCGGGCATCCCGATGTGCGCGTTGATCGAACCGTTCAGCACGATCGAAGCACCGTTATTCAACAGCGGCGTCAGTGCCTGAATCTGGAAGTAGGGACCTTTGACGTTCACGTCGAACGTCTGGTCCCACAACGTCTCTTCGACATCCAGGAACGGAGCGAATCTGGCGATGCCTGCGTTGATAAACACGGCGTCGAGCTTGACGTTTTCCGCCTTCAGGCGGTCTGCAAGCTCCCGGGCCGCAGCGACCGAGCCCGCATCGTTACGGATCGCGATCGCACCCGCGCCGAGCGTCGCCTTTGCTGTTTCGAGCGTAGCTTCATCGCGGCCGGTGATGACGACGCGTGCGCCTTCGGCGGCGAATGCCTGTGCCGTGGCGAGGCCCATTCCGCTGTTGCCGCCGGTGACGAGTACGGTCTTGCCTTCGAATCGGGTCATGATGTTTTTCCTGTGAAGGTGAGTGTGTGAAGACAGTGTGGTCTGCTGCGAGCAGATTGCCGTGCGACCGTTCCGATGCAGACGTTCGGTTTCATCGAACATGTTGCGCGCTTCCGGCAGGCCGCGCTTTTTCCGGGCCCAGGGCGGTCAAAAAAATATTTGCCGGCGGTGTCGATTTGCACCCGGCCCGCCCGTCATGGAGAAGGAGGCACAGGTTATTCTCGCCTCCCTGCACACAACCTAAAGGAAGGAGCCGTCACTATGACCACCCCCGTCAAAGCCATTCCGGAAGGAATGCGTTCAATCACACCGCACCTGATTTGCGCGGGCGCCGCCGACGCCATCGAGTTCTACAAGAAGGCGTTCAACGCCGTCGAACTGGTTCGCCTGCCCGCACCGGACGGCAAGCTGATGCACGCCAGCCTGCGGATTGGCGACGCCGCGATCATGCTCGTCGACGAAGCGCCGCAGCACCAGATGGTCGGGCCAAAAACGCTGAAAGGCACGCCGGTGATCATTCATCTGTACGTCGAGGACGTGGACGCGGTCATGCAGCGGGCCGCGTCCGCAGGCGCGACGATCACGATGCCCGCGGCCGACATGTTCTGGGGCGACCGCTATGGACAGCTCGAAGATCCGTTCGGGCACCACTGGTCTGTCGCGACGCACAAACGCGACGTCACGCACGAGGAAATGAAGGAAGCGATGAGCAAGATCCCAAGCGGCCAGGCCTGCTGAGGACGCGCGGGGCGCAGGTCAGTCAGGGCAGCCCGAATGCCCTGGCGCGGCCCGGCGTGGTTTCTTTCAATTGGAGCGCGGGTGCGGCGCGCGGCCTGAATCGCGCCGGCCTTGCAGATCACTGCACGACAGCACGCCTGCCCGGCGCCAGCGCCGATAGCATCAGATTTTCCAGCGACATCGGCCGCGCCAGGTGATAGCCCTGCACCTGCGATGCACCGATGCCACGCAGCACCGCCAGCGTCGCTTCGTCTTCGACGCCTTCTGCAACCACGGCCAGTTCCAGCGATTCCGCCATCCGTACGATCGCGCGCACGATTGCCCGGCTGCGCGCGCTCGTTGTCAGTTCGAGCACGAACGACTTGTCGATTTTCAGGCCGCTGAAGTGATACTGGTGGACGTAGCTGAGTGACGAAAAACCCGTGCCGAAGTCGTCCAGCACCACGGACATGCCGTTCTTCGCCAGTTTCTGCATCGTCGTGCGCGCGAGGTCCGGCTCGGCGATCAGCGCACCTTCCGTCAGTTCGAGTGAAATGCGCGACGGGTGCACGTCGTGCCGGCTTAGCAATTCCAGCACTTCGTCGGCGAATTCCGGGCGCGTGATGCTGTAGCTCGACAGGTTCACATGCACGGGCGGCCAGTCTGCATGATCGGCGTCGGCGAGGATCGCGGCCACGCGCGTCAGCATGTACATGTCCAGACGACCGAGCAGTTTCAGCCCTTCGACGGCGGGCAGAAAACGGCCAGGCGCCCAGATTTCGCCATTCGGCTGGCGCCAGCGGATCAAGGTTTCGAGTGCGACGAGCTGGCCGCTTTTGACATCGACGATCGGCTGGAAAAACGGCAGCAGTTCGTCGTCGCGATTGAGCGCCTGGCGCAGCGCGCCTTCCGTTTCGATCTGGTCGGACAGTTCGCGGCGCAGTTCCTGATTGAACACCGCGAAGCTGTCGCGGCCGCGGTTCTTGACGCGGTACATCGCCGTATCGGCATCGCGCAGCAGATCGGCCGGGTCCGAATGGAAATTGCTGTCGGCGTCTACGATGCCCACGCTGCACGTCGAAAACACCACGTGTTCGCCGATGTTGAACGGCTCGTCGAACGCGGCGAGTATCCGCTCGGCCATCGAAAGCACGACCTGCAGCG
Source organism: Paraburkholderia sp. GAS42 (assembly GCF_050436565.1). Classification (NCBI taxonomy): domain Bacteria; kingdom Pseudomonadati; phylum Pseudomonadota; class Betaproteobacteria; order Burkholderiales; family Burkholderiaceae; genus Paraburkholderia; species Paraburkholderia sp. GAS42. Next base: position 178,523 of record NZ_JBNDML010000013.1, read on the forward strand.
GCGCGCCTGGCACCATCACGGCGAATTCGTCGCCACCGAGGCGCGCGAGCAGATCGTCGCGCCGCATGCAGGCGCGCAGACGCCCGGCTACCTGAACCAGCAGAACGTCGCCGAAATGGTGGCCGAGGCTGTCGTTGACGACCTTGAAGCGGTCGAGGTCGATGAACAGCACGGACAGCGCCGCGCCCTGCGTGCAGTGCGCCTGCCACGCAGTTTCGAGCCGCTGTCGCAGATGCGCGCGGTTCGGCAGGCCGGTCAGCGCGTCGTGAAAGTTTTCGTGCAGAAGCCGCGCGTTGGCGTCGTCGAGTTCGCGTGTGCGCGCATGGACGCGCGCTTCGAGTTCGAGGTTCGCCGCCTGCTGCGCGGCGGCGGCGCGCCGACGGGCGAGGGCGGTGTCGATGTGGCGCGACACGAAGGTCAGCACTTCCTGATCGTGCGCGTCGTAACGCACGCGTGGTGAGTAGCTCTGCACGACGAGCACGCCGCACACGTTATCGCGATCGAAGAGCGGAATGCCGAGCCACGAGCGCAGGCGGATATTTTCGTTCTCGACTTCGCCGCTTTCGACGAGTCTCACCGCGTCGTCGGGTTCGATCAGGCACGGCACGCGCTGACGGATCAGATATTCGGTGAGGCCGCGCTTGCCGCGGCGTGGCTGCGGCCGCTCGCGCAGCGTTTCGTCGACGTAGTAGGGGAACGAGACTTCTTCGGTGAACGGGTCGTAGAGCGCGATATAGAAGTTGTGCGCGTAAAGCAGGCCGCCCACGATCTCATGCAGGCTGCGAAAAAATTCGCTGATTTCGACCGACTGGCTCGACAGTTCCGTGATCTCGAAGAGCGCCGCCTGCAGATGTTCCGCGCGTTTGCGCTCGGCGATCTCGAGGCGCAGCGTGTCGTTGAGTTTCGAGAGTTCGGCGGTGCGCAGCGCGACCTGGCCTTCCAGATCCACGCGATGCAGGATCCGGTCGAGCGCCATCGCCACATGACGTGCGACGACCAGAAAGAGGGCACGGTCTTCGGCGGTATAGATGCGCGAGACGTCGTAGACCTGCATCGCCAGCATGCCGATCACCTGGTCCGACGCGTTCTTGAGCGGCGCGCCCATCCAGAATTCAGGGCGCTGGCCGACGCAGCGGAAGTGTCCCGCAACTTCGGCGGCGGCGATGCCGTCGGCGCCGATCAGAAGCGGCTGGCCAGTCGTCAGCACATGGCCCGTGAGCGACAGCCGTTCGGGGTCGACGCGGTCCATGTGGCCCGGATCGACGGCGTCGGTGTCGATCACGTCGACGTAGTACGGATACGTCACCATGCTCGTCGCGCTGTCGTAGAGCGCGAGATAGAAGTTTTCGGCGTCGATCAGTGTGCCGAGCCGTTGGTGGATGATGTGCAGGAAGGCCGCGCGGTCGCTGATCGAGCTGGCGAGGTACGCGATGTCGTACAGCACGCGCTGCACGTTCTGCGCCCGCGCGAGCGCGTCGGCCTGCGCCTCGTCGCCGATGTGACGGGCGAAGTCGGCGAAGGCAGGGTCGGCGGCATGATCCGCGTCCGACAGCAGCCAGCCGAGCACACCTTCGCCGCGGCCTGTCGGCCATGCGTGCCAGCGCTGCACACCGCAGGCACGCTGGAGATCGTCTCCGGCGATGAAGCGCGGCCAGTCATGCGGCTCGCCACTCGCACAGGCAAGATGCAGTTGCTCGCCCGCGCGGTACCAGGCCCACGGACGCGTGATCCCGTTTTCCTGCGCCACGCGAAGCAGTCTTTCCCCCGACGGCTGCCGCTGGCTGGATGACGGCGACATGTTCCCCATGACTCGGCCTCTCGTCTTCCTGAAGGTTTCCCTCGTCATCCTGCTATATCGACGCAGGTGCAGGGAAACTTGAGTGCCACTCGTCAGAAAAACGAAAAAGAAGTCCGCTCGCGCGGGCTCGGGGGACATCGGCGGCGTTTCGGCGACCCGCAGCGGTCCGCCAGGACCGCCGGTCACGCTTAACGCGATGAGGCGACCTGCGGCCGCCAGGCTTGGGGCGTCATGCCGGTTTGATGGATGACCCCTGGGGGATCTGTAGCGGCCCGCGACGCGGGCCGTCAAGCCGTCCGTTCAGTCCCAGATGTTCCGGAACGCGACGGCGGCGATCACCGGCACGGTCACGACCAGCGGGATGGCGAAGACCGGCACTTCGTTCAGGATCAGATAGGCGAGACCCACCCCGAGTACAGCAAGCCCGACCAGCACGGTCAGGAAGTTCAGCATCGCGTTGGAAGGCTGCTTTCTGCGCGGCGGTTCGCTGGTGGGATCGGTCTTCATCGCTCGCTCCATGTCATGCGCGCGTGTTCGCGGATCTTTTTCCGCATCCGGCGGATTCTGCTTTTCGGGAACACTCATGGCACGTCAATCCGGGTTGGTCGTCGATAAATTGTACGCTTTGGGGATGGAGTGGGTAGTGGCTTCTGCTGCGCGTGAAGCCAGAAAACCGACCTCTGGAAGGCGTTCGCAGGCGGTCTGCAAGCTTGCATTCAGAATTCGCGCGGCGGCTCCGCAGGCGCGCGCACGCACAGATAGCAAAAGAGCGGCTAACGTCCGTAGCGCAGCACGATGCTGGTCGCCGCCAGTACGTGGTCTTTCATCGCGGCCAGAAGCGCGTCGCGGGTCAGGGCGGCGGGCAACGCATCGGGTGGCAGGTCGAGCGCCCAGACCTGCGCGAGGTAGTGATGCGGAATCTCGCCAACCGGCGGACACGGGCCGTAATAGCCGGTATGCCCTGTCCGGTTCGTCCCGCCGACGCTGACCGCGGGCGGCGTGCCTTCGCCGAGCGACGTGATCGAAGCAGGGATGCCGTACATCAGCCAGTGCACAACACCCTGACCCTTCGCGCCATCCGCATCGAACAGCCCGACGGCGAAGCTCTTCGTACCGGCGGGTGCATTGCGCCATTGCAGCGCCGGCGAGATGTTCTTGCCGCCGCAATTCTGCGCGTCGGTGGCGTGGCTCGAATCGAGCGTCGAGCCGTCCATCATGCCCGGCGACGACAGTTCGAACGCGTCGGCCGCCCGCGCGCCGGCTGTGTTCAGCGCGAGCGCGGCACACAGCATGCTGGCAGGCAGCAGGCGCCGGACGATGCTTGAGGACTTGCTCTGGATCATGGGCCGCCGTCCTTCATGAATGGGTGAACGTATTGTGAAACTGCAGGTCATGCGAACGGCAGGGCAGCAAGGTTTATTCCGCGGCGCAAGGAATTCGTAACGCAGTGGCCCACCACACGGTCGCGGCTTAAAGGTTATCCTTTTTGCTTTGCGCGTCCAGCGCCTCGCAACCTTCGTCCAGGGGAGTTCACCGTCATGCAATACTGCAAATTCGGCCGCACGGGTCTGACTGTCTCGCGTCTGTGTCTCGGCACGATGACGTTCGGCCTGCAGACTGAAGAAGACGTATCGCGCAGCATTCTCGACAAGGCGACCGAGGCCGGCGTCAATTTCATCGATACCGCCGATGTCTATCCACTTGGCGGTGGAGAGAATCACGCTGGCCGCACCGAGGAAATCGTCGGGCGCTGGCTGAAGGGCAAACGCGACCGTTACATCCTCGCGACCAAGGCGGTCGGCAAGGTCGGGCCGTCGTCATGGGATCAGGGCGCATCGCGCAAGCACCTGCTGGACGCAATCGATGCGTCGCTGCGGCGGCTCGGCACCGATTACGTCGACCTGTATCAACTGCACTCCGACGATGCCGAAACGCCGCTCGACGAAACGCTCGAAGCGCTCGACGTCATCGTGCGCTCGGGTAAGGCGCGCTATGTCGGCGTGTCGAATTTTCTGGCGTACCGGCTCGCGCGGGCGCTGGGTCGCGCGGACGTGCTGCGCGTGGCGCGCTTCGTGTCGCTTCAGCCTCGCTACAACCTGCTGTTCCGGCAGATCGAGCGTGAACTGCTGCCACTCGCAGGCGAAGAAAACCTCGCGGTGATTCCGTACAATCCGCTCGCGGGCGGCCTGCTGACCGGCAAGCACCGGCACGACGCACCGCCGGCTGCGGGGCGCTTCACGAACACCGTCGGCAAGGCCGGCGCGATGTATCAGGAACGGTACTGGCACAAGCGCGAATTCGAAACCATCGACACGCTTCGCGACATCGCAGCACAAACCGGAGAATCGCTGACCATGACGTCTGTGGCGTGGGTGCTCGCGAATCCGCGCATCACTTCGGCGATTATCGGCGCGAGCCGGCCGGATCAGCTGGCCGACACGCTTGCTGCAGCCGACCTCACGCTCGATGCCGAACTCAAGACGAAGCTCGACGATGCGACCGTCGAGTATCGCTGGGGCGACGCTGCGCGATAGGCTGCGTTGCGCTGAGAGCGCCTCATGCGAGCCCAATGCGCTCACGTCTCCCGAACGCGTCAAAGCCGCGCTTGCATCAGAACTCGACCAGCGCGAAGTCTTCCTTGCCCACGTCACACAGCGGGCAGCGCCAGTCATCGGGGATATCTGCCCAGCGCGTGCCGGGCGCGATGCCGTCGTCGGGCACGCCTGCGGCTTCGTCGTAGATCCAGCCGCAGATCACGCATACCCATTGCTTGAACGCATCGGCCGGTGAAGCCGCGGCGGCCGCGTCCGTCGATGCACCATCCACCACCGGCGTTGCATCGAGGCTCACCACGAGCGGCGCGGCTGTTCCCGCTTCACTAACGGCGAGCCGCGTCTGAAGTGCGTGCAGCAGGGATTGCGCTTCCTGCGCGGTGAGATCGATCCAGTAGGGGTCGCCGGCGCCGTCGTTGAGCCGCTCCGGCGAAAACTGGATTTCTACCGCTACGCCTTTTTTGTACATGGCGATGAAGATTCGACGCTGTCCGGGGACTAGATCAGCGCGCTCGCCAGCATGGAGCCGATGATGCCGACGGCTGCCACGATGCCGAGGATCTGCATGAGGGTGAGGGACTTACGGGGAGTGGAAGTAGGGGAAGAAGAAGTCACGAGCAATGTCTGTTGAAGTGCGGAAACCCGACATTATCAACCATCCCGCCGGTTCGATTGAATACTGGGTGTAGATGAAGCAATTCCTGAGTGTCGTTTGAGCGTCGTTCGACGACTGCGCGGCGTGTGCCTGATCCCGGACTAACCTGGCTTAACCTGGCTTAGCCCCGCTCACGATATGGCCGGAACGGCCGGCCATCAAGGCCTGACGGCCTTACCGGGCGTGGTGTCTTGGTTGCCCCGAGCGGGTCGCTTCTGTATGTTGGGTCCATCGACGCGTAATCCACGCGCCCGGCGACAGGAGTCCAGAATGAGTTTCGAAGTGAACGGATCGGCGAGCAGCCCGGTACGTACCGACGTTTTGATCGTCGGCGCAGGGCCGGTCGGGTTGTTTGCGGCGTTCGAGGCCGGCGTGATCGGTCTGTCGTGCCAGATCGTCGATGTGCTGACGCGGGTGGGTGGCCAGTGCGTCGAACTGTATCCCGACAAGCCGATCTACGACATTCCCGCGATTCCGTCGTGCACGGCGCGCGACCTTGTCGACCGGCTGATGACGCAGATCCGCCCGTTCGACGTGCCGATCCATCTGGAGCAGCGCGTCGAAACCGTCGAGCGGCGCGACGACGGACGCTGGATCGTCACGACCGATCGCGGGCTCGTCTTCGATGTCGCTGCCATCATGCTGGCGGCCGGCAATGGCGCGTTCGTGCCGCAGCGCATCACGCTCGACGAAGCCACGCCCCTCGAAGGGCGCCACGTTCATTACAGCGTCCCCGATGTCTCGCGGTTCGCCGGCCGCACCGTGGTGGTGGCCGGTGGCGGAGATTCGGCGCTCGACTGGGCATTGGCGTTACGGGGCGTTGCGCGCCGCGTGACGCTGGTTCATCGGCGCAATGGCTTCAGCGCGGCCGCGGCGAGCGTCGAGCAAATGAAGCGGGCGGTTGAAGCAGGCGAAATGGACTTCATGGTCGGCGCGATCGGTGCGCTGAACGCGCCCGGCGGCACGCTCGAATCGATCGACATCAAGCAGATTGGCGGTACGGCACAACTCGAAGCTGAGCACGTGATCGCGCTGTATGGCCTCGTTGCCGACCTCGGGCCCATCGCGACCTGGGGTATCGAAGGCGTCGCGGGCCGGCTTAACGTCGATACGTCGAATTACGAAACCTCGCGCCCGGGAATCTTTGCTGTCGGCGATGTGGCGAACTACCCGAACAAGCAGAAGCTGATTCTGTCGGGCTTTCACGAAGCTTCGCTGGCGCTGCGCAAGGCCTATACGTACGCGTATCCGGATAAGAAGCGCGTCCATGTGCATTCGAGCTACGACACGAAACTCGCCGAACGTGTCGCCGCGACAGCGGGTTAGGGCGGTCGCACCTGCGCTGCCCTGATCCGCGGCCAAACGGTCCCGGCCAGCGCAGCTCCGCCGGGCGAGCATCGATCCTTTTACGGCAATCCTCGAACGCTGTGATCTTCGTTGTTACAATTTCCCTTTGACAGTATCTGATTTTGCAGATATTGTGTTTTCCAACAAGGGAGGACACGGTCATGGAGCACTACTCGAAAGACGGCTTTATGTTGACGCATAGCATTGGCTTTGCGATCAACAAGGCACGCAACATACTGGTGTCGGAGATGGACGCCGCCCTCAAGGACCTCGATATCACGAGCCAGCAAATGGGCATCCTGCTGTCGTTGAAGCGCGGCATCGCCACCACGCCGTTCGAGCTGTCCAAGCTGCTCGGCATCGACACGGGCCTGATGACGCGCATGCTCGACAAGCTGGAAACCAGGGGCTTGCTCGAACGCTCACGCAGTCTGGAAGACCGCCGCGTCGTCAATCTGACGCTCACGGAGAAAGGCGAGGAAGTCGCCGCGAAGATCCCCGAAATCGCACCGGCGGTGCTGAACAACCGCCTGAAAGATTTCTCGAAGGCCGAGTTCAAGGAAATGCAGCGTCTGCTGCTGAAATTTGTCGCCGATTGAACGGCATTTTTTTTGTCCAAATATCTGACGAGTCAGAAGATGAAATCACAGTTAAATCGCAACGTAGCCATGACGCGAATCGCGAAGGTCGGCGTGAGCGTGATCTTCGCGGCAGTGCTGTCGGCCTGCGCGAATTACGCGGGCATTCATAGCGACAAGGAAATGGCTCAACCGCAAACTTTCGCGACGCAGCAGAGCCTGCCGGCAGAAGCGGGTCACTGGCCTGCAGCCGACTGGGTCGACCAGTTCGGCGATGCGCAGCTGAAGGCGCTGCTCGTCGAAGCCCTGAAGGGCAGCCCGACTCTCGAACAGGCGCGTGCCCGGGTCGCCGCGGCTTCGGCCTACAGCGAAACGGCGAAGGCGAACACGCTGCCGCAGGTGGGCGCGTCGTACGCGTTCACGCGTCAGCAGTATTCGGGCACCGCGCTCGTGCCGCCGCCAGTGGGCGGATCGTGGCAGTCGGAAAACAAGGGGCTGCTCAGCGCGTCGTACGACCTCGACCTGTGGGGCAAGAACCGCGAAGCGCTGAAGGCGTCGATGTCGGATGTGCAGGCGAGCGAAGCCGATGCCGAAGTCGTCAAGCTGACCTTGAATGCATCGATCGCGCGCTCGTATAACCAGCTGGCGCGTCTCTACGTCCTGCGTGACATCGCCCAGCAAGAGATAGACCAGCGCACGCAGATTGACCGCATCACGGCAGGCCGCATCGCTACTGGCCTCGATACCGAAGTCGAACGCAAGACCGCGCTGGCGAACCTCGCGACGAGCCGCGCTGCGCTCACCGCGATCGACGGCAACATTGTCACGACGCGTTATCAGATCGCCGCGCTGCTCGGCGCCGGTCCTGACCGTGGCCTCACGATTGCCCGGCCGACGCTCGGCATCGGCGACCAGGTGAATCTGCCGGACAACCTGCCCGCCGATCTCGTGAGCCGTCGGCCGGATCTGACCGCCGCGCGTTGGCGCGTCGACGCGATCACGCACGAAGTGAAGGTCGCGAAGGCTGAGTTCTATCCCGACATCAACCTGAGCGCCGCAATCGGCCTCGATGCATTCGGCTTCGGCCGCTTGCTGACGGCGGCGAGCCGAACGGCATCGGTGGGTTCGGCGATCCATCTGCCGATCTTCGACGGCGGCGCGCTGCGCGCCCAGCTGAAGGGCCGTTATGCCGACTTCGACTACGCAGTTGCTACGTACAACCAGACGCTGGTGACGGCGCTGTCGGAAGTCGCGACGCAACTTGCCGAAGTCCGCTCGACGGATGCGCAACTCGTCGATGCACAGGTGGCGCAGGACAACGCCCGCAGTGCCGACCAGCTCGCGATCACGCAGTACAAGGCGGGGCTCACGAACCAGCTGACGGTACTCAACGCCGACATGAACGCGCTGTCCGCCGACCAGACCGTCGCGAATCTGAAGATGAGCCGTCGCGACCAGCAGATCGCGCTGGCTGTCGCACTCGGCGGTGGTTACACCGACACGTCCGATGCCGGCAGCGGCAAGTCGAACAGCACCGCATCTGTAGCGCAAGCCAACCCCGTCGTTGACGCGCAATAAAGAGCGCGACACGTTCACGAACCCAGTCAGGAGAACCAACATGAGCGACACGATCAAAACCGGCCGGACGACGGCGGAAGAACAACCGAAACAGGCCACCGCGCAGAACCCGGGCAAGCGCAAGCTGATGCTCACGCTGCTTGCCGCAGCAATCGCGGCAGGAGCCGCAGGGTGGGGCGCGTACTACTACACGACGGGCCGTTTCCATGAGTCGACGGACGACGCGTATGTCAGCGGCAACCTCGTGCAACTGACACCGCAGGTGAGCGGCACGGTCGTCGCCGTTAACGCGGACGACACGCAGATCGTGAAGCAGGGCGATCCGGTCGTGACGCTCGATAACGCCGACGCAAAGGTCGCGCTGGGTAACGCCGAAGCCGTGCTCGGCCAGACGGTCCGTCAGGTAAGCGGCCTCTACGTCAACAACGACTTCTACGCAGCAACCATCGCGCAGCGCGAGGCCGATCTCACGCGCGCCAGCGATGACCTGAAGCGTCGTCAGGCGGTGGCCGACACTGGCGCCGTCTCCGGTGAAGACATCTCTCACGCCCGCGATGCGGTGAATTCCGCGCAGGCCGCGCTCGACGCCGCCCGTCAGCAGGCCGAAGCCAATCACGCGCTGACCGACCGCACGTCGATCGAACAGCATCCGAACGTGCAGGCCGCCGCATCGAAGGTCCGCGACGCCTACCTCAGCTACGCACGCAACACGTTGCCGGCGCCGGTGACGGGCTACGTCGCGCGCCGCTCGGTGCAGGTCGGCCAGCGCGTCGCTCCGGGCACGCCGATGATGGCGATCGTTCCGTTGAACGGCGTGTGGGTCGATGCCAACTTCAAGGAAGTGCAACTGAAACACATGCGCATCGGCCAGCCGGTGACGCTCACCGCCGACGCCTACGGTTCGAAGGTGAAGTATCACGGCCGGGTAGTGGGCTTTTCCGCTGGCACGGGCGCAGCGTTCGCCGTATTGCCCGCGCAGAACGCGACCGGCAACTGGATCAAGGTCGTGCAACGTCTGCCGGCGCGTATCCAGCTCGATCAAGCCGAACTCAACGCACACCCGCTTCGCATTGGCCTCTCGATGGACGTCGAAGTCGATACGCACAACGAAACCGGCACGCAGCTCGGCGCAGCGGTGAACACCTCCTATCGCACGGACGTATTCGCTGAATACGGTGCACAGGCCGACGCGGAAATCGCAAAGATCATCGCGCAGAACATGCCGGCAAGCCGTCCTGTTGCAGCCGCAGCGGTGCCCTTGTCTGCGTCGAAGCGCAAGGCCGGCTAATTTTCGTTACGCATTTTTTTATCCGAATATCTGACAAGTCAGAAGCAATGAAGCGCTTCTGATCGACAGGCTCCCAGACTGGTGACGCAATGAATCCCTCGACGCATTCCGCTCCGCTCCCGCCCCTGACCGGTGGCAAGCTCGTTCTCGCGACACTTGCCGTGGCACTCGCCACATTCATGAACGTGCTGGATTCGTCGATCGCGAACGTTGCGATTCCGACGATCTCCGGCAACCTGGGCGTTTCCGTCGACGAAGGCACGTGGGTCATCACGCTCTTCGCCGCCGCGAACGCGATTGCGATTCCGCTGACCGGATGGCTCACGCAGCGCGTCGGCCAGATCAAACTGTTCGTGTGGGCGATCCTGCTGTTCGTGCTGTCGTCGTGGCTGTGCGGCATCGCGCCGACGCTGCCGATCCTGCTCGGCGCGCGGATCCTGCAGGGCGCAGTCGCGGGTCCGCTGATTCCGCTGTCGCAGGCCATCCTGCTCGGCTCGTATCCGAAGGAAAAGAGCTCGCACGCACTCGCGTTGTGGGCGATGACCGCGACGGTCGGCCCGATTGCCGGCCCGGCGCTCGGTGGCTGGATCACGGACAGCTACTCGTGGTCATGGATTTTCTACATCAATATTCCGGTCGGAATTTTTGCTGCCGGCGTGACGTGGCTTATCTACCGCACCCGCGAGACACCGACGCGCAAGTTGCCCATCGACAAGGTCGGTCTGCTGTCGCTGGTTGCATGGGTGGGTTCGCTGCAGATCATGCTCGACAAGGGCAAGGACCTCGACTGGTTCCATTCGCCGGTGATCGTCGCGCTCACGGTGTTCGCAGCCATCAGCTTCGTCTTCTTCGTGATCTGGGAGTTGACGGAAAAGAATCCAATCGTCGATATCAAGCTGTTCGCAGGACGTAACTTCCTCGGTGGCACGGTGGCGATTTCGGTGGCGTATGCGGTGTTCTTCTCGAACCTCGTGATCCTGCCGCAGTGGATGCAGGCCTACCTCAACTATCGCTCAGTCGATGCAGGTCTCGCGACGGCGCCGCTTGGCATCTTCGCGGTGATCCTCGCGCCGGTGATGGCGAAAATCATGCCGAAGTCCGATGCACGGGTCCTGGCTACGCTGGCGTTTCTCGGTTTTGCCGCCGTGTTCTTCATGCGCTCGCACTATACGACCGGCGTGGACACTTACACGCTTGTGTTGCCGACGCTGCTGCAAGGTATTCCCACTGCGCTCTTCTTCGTGCCGCTGACCGCGATCATTCTGTCGGGTCTGTCGCCGGACAGGATTCCGGCCGCAGCGGGCCTTTCGAACTTCGTGCGGGTGTTTGCGGGTGCGGTGGGTACTTCGCTTGTCTCGACGGGCTGGAACGACCGGACGATCCTGCATCACGCCCAACTGGCCGAACAGACGAGCGTGAACAACCCGACCTTTACTGGCGCGATCGATTCACTGCAAAGCGCGCTCGGCGGTGGCACGCCGCAAGCGATGGCGTTCTTCGAACGCTCGCTGAACACGCAGGCGGCGATGCTTGGGTTGAACGATATCTTCTGGCTGTCGGCGGTGATCTTTGTCGCGATCGTGCCGCTCATCTGGCTGACGAAGCCCAGCAAGGCTGGTGGTGCAGCGGCGGCTGGGGCGGGCGGTCACTGATGCATCGGCAAGACGCGAAAAGCGCTGCTGGAAATGCCACCGGCCTCGCGAAGAGGCCGGTTGGACTTTTGGCGGAGGCGTTGTCACTGTATCTCTGACACCGCCCGCCTGATTCGACGCACTCAGTGAAGTGCAGCAGGCTGGCTCTTCAACGAAGGCCGGCTGTTAAGCGCGACGAGGAACGTGCTGAAGTTATGCGACCACGGGTTATAGCCGGCCAGATCCTGCATCAGCGTCTGCAGCAGTTCGGGCGCAACGTCGCGATCGAATTCGTCTTGCTGCGTCCGCCGGATACGCGCAACGAGTTCTTCATCGACGATCACGACGAGGTCGCGCGGATAACCGCCCGGTCGCGGCCGGTTAGCCGGACGGGCGTGACGGATACAGAATTCGCGTTCTGCGAGGCGTGTAATGGAGCTTTGTGGCACGAGAGTCGTGAGGATGCCGCACATGCGACTGGCAAAGTCATCCATTTTTGTGATCCTTAGTCCTGTAGACGGGTTCGAGGAAATTCGCCGAATCAGCCGCGAAACCTGACGCCTGCATGCGTGGATGTTGTTGTTTTGCAGCAGACGGTCAGGTCAGACCATTTCGCTTCGGTGCGTTGGATGCCGCAGGAATCGTGCCATCTGGAGGGCCAGTGCTGGCGCGGCGCCCGGTGCCCTTGTGGGCATGGCGCAACGGGATTGAGTCGCGCTTGATGGTGTGTGCGTGCGTTGTCGGTAATGCAAAAACTGTATACGCTGAGGCAGATTTTACGTTGTGTTACGCGTTTTTCGCCGTGTTTCTGGGGCGCGAACACACCTGTGGGTCGCGTCCATGGCTCTTGACTGCCGTCGAGATTGCGGTTGAGTTGATGCGCGGCGCTGATCGATCGCGCGATAGCGCCCGCGAGAAGGACCGGGTTATATCTGACCCATCACGACCAGCACCACCACGATGATGGCGACGATGCCCAGCGTGCCGGTAGGCGCATATCCCCAGGAACGGCTGTGGGGCCACGTCGGGAGCGCGCCGATGAGTAGAAGAATCAGCACGATCAGAAGAATGGTTCCGAACATACGACCTCCAGTCGATGAGAGGTATCTCCCGCGACGGCACACACGACCACTGTGCCGGACGAATAACCTCGGTACGTTGCATCGAGCAAACCACATACCCATCGCCGGCGGCGAAACACATTGTTGCCAGTTCGCCGGAATGGTTACGATCGGTGCCCTTCGGCGAACCAGCATCGCACCGGTGCAAGTACCTGCATCTTCACCGGCGCCCGCTTGCCACGTTCACGCGGGCAGGAACGGTATTTGCGCAATGGCGCGTACGCGGCGCGCGCGTCATCCATCGTTGATGGCTCGAATGGCGGCCGCAGCTGATCTGCCTTAACCCGTCAGTCCACGCGATCGATCGATGAAGACGCTGCCGCAGTGGGTGAGAAAGTCACGGCAATTGAAAAATGGCATCGGGCAGCGTAGCAGTGGTCTCAATGTGGTTGCTCTCGCATCTACCCGGAACGAACGACGCAGATTTCCCCCATGAACGGGGACCGGAGGCTTCATGTTGAATGGCAGCGCGCTACGCCGTGACAGGATGCGCCGCGCACTGAAACTGACGGCGATGCTGTCAGTGGTGGTATCGATCACAATGCCCATCACCGCGCGGGCGCAGACTCCATCGCCGCTTGCCGAATGGCAATACTCGGTGGGCCTTCCGCTGGAAAAACTTTTCGACACGCCGATACCGCAATGGCAGACACGGCTCGGCCTCGCGGTGACGGTGCGACCCAGATACGACGGCGCCGCGAACTATCACGCGCTCGTCGGGCCAGCCATCGATGTGCGTTATCGCGACCTGTTCTTCCTTTCCACGGGGGAAGGGCTCGGTGTCAATCTCGTGAGCACCACGCACTGGCGCGCGGGCCTCGCGATCACGTATGACCTCGGACGCCGTGCCGAGGACAACTCGGGCCATCTCGACGGCATGGGCAACATCAATCCAGCGCCCGAGGCGAAGCTCTTTGCTGAGTACGCGGTCTCGAAGACGTTTCCGCTCGTGATACGCGCCGATATCCGCCGCGATCTCGGTGGCTCTGACGGCTGGATCGGCGACCTTGGCGCCTATATGCCATTGCCGGGCAGCTCGGAGAAATTCTTCTGGTTTGCCGGCCCGAATCTGGTTTTTGCCGACTCGCGGTATATGCAGACCTGGTATGGCGTCAGCAGCCTTCAGTCGGCGCGTTCCGGTTATCCGCGATACGACGCGAGCGCGGGGCTGAAATCGGTGGGCTTTGGTGTCAGCGCGATCTGGTTCTTCCAGAAGCACTGGTTCGTGACGGGCGACGCCGGCATACAGCAACTGGTCGGCGATGCGGCGCGCAGTCCCATCACGCGAAAGGCAAGTAACGCTGTATTCGATTTCTCATTCAACTACCAGTTCTGAGGCAGGGGCACGCGCATAGAGAAGGGGCGCGTCCGGGCCGAGTCGCTGGAAGAGCCTGAGGTGACACGGACCGCGTGATTCGGACTGCATGGAACGACAAAACAGGCAGGTATTTTGTTTTGTTGCGCTGCGACATGACAAGGTTATAATAAGGGTAATTACCTAGGTAGTTACCCTTCAAAATTCTCGGAGTCCGTCATGAACAACGCTACCACCGCCTCGGCTACCGCCAATACCAGCTGGTTCGCCCGCTTTCGCGCCCTGGCCGTTGATGCGCTGAATATGCACCTGCAAACGTGCGCGATCGTCGCTGAAGCGCTTCGCCGTCCCCAATGAGGGCTGTCTGGCGGAAGCGCGGCATGGTTGCCGCGCTTTCGGCCTGATCCAGTTTCTGCGTTTCGTCGTCTGTTCCCGCTTTCCCGATTGATCCACACGCTACGTTTCGCACGTAGTCCAGGCTCTGCATCGTGGAGCAGCATCGCTGGTTACAAATCGCATATCAGCCGGTTCTGCGGTCTCTTTCTGTTTCATCAAACAGCGCGGTAAATCCTTCATCGACAGCCGTGACGCTGCCTGGCCGCACAACGCGCGCGACTTCGACACCGTCACGCAGAAAAACCAGCGTCGGCCATAGCTTGATCTTGAATGAGCGGCCGAGAGGCCGGCCCGGACCGTCTTCGATCTTCAGATGACGCACGTCGGCATGCTGTTTGAACGCCTTTCCGATTGATGACTGCGCGCCCTGACAGAAACCGCACCAGTCGGTGCCGAATTCGAGCACGGCTGCGCCTGTCAGCGCGTCGACCTGCGCACGCGTTGGGGCCGTTGGCGAGTAGGCGGTGGAAGTTGCCATTTTTTCTCCGGTGTCGGTTTGGGCGGCCCGCGCGCGGCGCGGCGGCCGCGGTCAACGCGGTTGGGTTATGCGACATCAAGCACAATTTATCGCAAAACGCTGTGCGCTTCAGACGTCGCCTTGATTGGCGCTATCGCCAATGCCGCTGATACCAGCGATACCACCGATATGTCGCGTCACGTCCGCGGCGTGGAACCTGTTCCGTTTGAAGCGGCCGGAATCCTGCGATCGTGCAGCGCGGATGCGATCAGCCACGCGTGCGCGCCGGCGGCCTCAGCGGCGCGCAGATCGTCGGTGTCCCGCACGCCGCCGGCGCCGATAATCTGCCGGGTGCCCGCGCGACGCTGAACGTCGGCGATCGCAGCGAGGTCGGGTCCGTCGAACGAACCCACGCGTTCCAGCGACATCACGATCACCCGTGACGGCCAGCCCGATGCATCGGTCCAATGCGTGATGTCGCCCAGTGGTGCGTCGTGTCGGCGATCCAGCGAAAGAATTGCTTCATACGGAATCCCGTTGTTGACGATTTCGGGCAGCGCCGCGGTTCGCGACGACTGCCCCGATGGCGACTGCGACTTCGATAGAGACCCTGATTGCGAATGTGATTGCGATTGCGAACCCGACCGCCCATAGCGTAGCGCATCCTGCGTAGCGCTAGCCACCAGCGACTCGCTGCCGAAAACCGGTGTCACGTTCGCGCCCGCATCGTCAAGCGGCGCGATCAGCGCGTACGCCGCGACGGCACCCGCAAAACCCGCATCGATCCACAGTTCGATGCCAGGCACGGCCAGCGCCAGCCGCATCAACGCGTCTCGCTGAGGCTTACCACGCATGATGCCGTCAAGATCCGCCACATACAGAATCGACGAAGCGGTGTAGTCGAGCAGGGCGCGCGCTACGTCGACAGGATCGCTACCCCTGCAGAGTTGCGACTCAACCGGCCGATAAAGGCTGCGCTCGCCCCGCACCGCACGCACGGCCGCTCCGTCGAGCACGTCGATAACTGGAATGATCTGCATCATGCGCGTGAACGCCAGCTACCTGCGGTCTCCTGCGCGCCATACCAGGCCCACGACAAAACCGGCCAATGCGGCAAGCGTCAGTGTGGTGAGCGGTTTTTCGACCGTTGCGTCCCGCAACATCGCGCAGGTGTCGGCGCACAACTGCTCCGCCTTACCGCGGAATTCGCGCGCCTTACCAGCAAGCTGGGCCGATGAATCACCGGTTATGCCGCCGGCGGCATCTTCGACTTTCCCAGCTACGTCATCAACGACGCCTTCAGTTTTACCCGTTTCCATGCCAGTGCTCCCTGTGTCCATTGACCCTCTGTGCGCAGCGAAGTCGGAAGATCGCGCGCAGCCTCCGACATCTTCACGAGATAATGCTCCACATACGCCTCGTCGACGTCGCCTCTGTGTCTTCCGGTAGCGAACAGCGCGCGGCGGGATAAAGAATATCCTCTTCACTCATCGCGTGAATGGGGACGCGGCGAAGCATCCGGCCGGTTCGCCCCGTTTGCAATTGCGTGGTGCGGCAACCATACTGGTTTTGTCTAACGATCTTCCGGGCGGCATTCGATGAACAATCACGACCACAACCATGACCATGACCACGAGGGCAGTGCGCTGCCGGAAATGGACCTGCGCGTGCGCGCGCTGGAATCGCTGCTGGTCGAAAAGGGTTACGTCGATCCGAAAGCGCTCGACGTTCTGATCGAGACCTACGAGCACGACGTCGGGCCGCGTAACGGCGCGCGCGTGGTCGCGAAGGCGTGGTCCGACCCGGCGTTCCGTCGCTGGCTGCTCGACGATGCCACTGCCGCGATCGCGTCGCTCGATTACACAGGTCGTCAGGGCGAGCACATGGTTGCGCTGGAAAACACGCCAGCCGTCCACAACATGGTGGTCTGCACGTTGTGCTCGTGCTACCCGTGGCCGGTCCTCGGTTTGCCGCCCGTCTGGTACAAGTCGGCGCCATACCGGTCGCGCGCAGTGATCGATCCGCGCGGCGTACTGAAGGAGTTCGGCTTCGAGTTGCCCGCGGAAGTCGAATTTCGCGTATGGGATTCGACCGCCGAGGTCCGCTATCTGGTGCTGCCGATGCGTCCTTCCGGAACCGATGGTTTGAGCGAGGACGAACTCGCTGAACGGGTAACGCGCGATTCGATGATCGGCACCGGTTTGCCACTCGCGCACGCACCGCAACGGAGGCAGGCATGAACGGCGCGCACGATCTCGGCGGCATGCAGGCGTTCGGCCCGGTTCATCCGGAGGCCGAGGGCGCGCCGCTTTTTCACGCGGAATGGGAACCCCGGGTGCTCGCGATCACGCTCGCGATGGGCG
Organism: Paraburkholderia sp. GAS42; assembly: GCF_050436565.1. Taxonomy (NCBI): domain Bacteria; kingdom Pseudomonadati; phylum Pseudomonadota; class Betaproteobacteria; order Burkholderiales; family Burkholderiaceae; genus Paraburkholderia; species Paraburkholderia sp. GAS42. The sequence goes on from NZ_JBNDML010000013.1 coordinate 195,602, forward strand.
CGACCGGCAGGTGGAACATCGACACTTCGCGTGCCACGCGCGAAAGCCTGCCGCCCGCGCAATACCTCGCGAGCAGCTATTACGAAATCTGGTTCGAGGGGCTCAGGAGGCTGCTGCAAAGTACGGGCCTTGCGACCGCCGCGGAAATCGAATCGGGAAAGATGCAGGTCGCTGCAGCGCCGCTTCCTCGCGTGCTGATGGCCGATCAGGTGAAGGCTGCGCTACTGCGTGGCAGCCCGGTCACGCGGCCGGCAACCACCGGAGCGCGCTTCCAGGTGGGCGATGCTGTGCGGACCCGTCAGCTGAATCCGTCGACACATACACGGCTGCCGCGCTATTGCCGCGACAAACGCGGGCAGATCGTTGCTGTCCACGGCGCGCACGTGTTTCCGGATACGAATGCAATCGGGCAGGGCGAGCAACCGCAATGGCTCTATACGGTGCGCTTCGATGCCGTCGAACTTTGGGGGCCGGACACGACGGCGTCGTCGATATGCGTCGATTGCTGGGAGCCCTATCTCGACAATGACGACACGCGGGCGCCCTGACATGAATCCCCTTGAACCGGATCTGCGCGAACTGCGCATTGTGTTACCCGGGTTGCCGTGTGGCGAAAGCGGACCGGTTTTTGACGCGCCCTGGGAAGCCCAGGCGTTTGCCATGACGCTGGCGTTGCACGAGCGCGGCATGTTCACATGGACGGAATGGGCGCACGCCCTGAACGAGGCGATTCTCGACGCACAACGCGCCGGCGATCCGGATCGCGGCGACACGTACTACGTGCACTGGTTGACCGCGCTCGAACGCATCACGACGGCCAAAGGGCTCGTGTCCATCGACGGTCTCGCGCAGCGCCGGAACGAATGGGACGCCGCAGCGCGACGCACACCGCATGGTCAACCGATCGAACTCGAATGATGCTGCTTGCCTGCGCGAATCCACGTGACGGCTCTCGTCTTGACGTAATGCGCGGCCTGAAAGGAGCTGGAAGATGGCAAACGACATCCCCGAAATGCCGTCCGGCACAGGAACCGGCTGGATCGACCGGCGCGAAGACGCGGCCGTGATCGCCGCGCTTATCGCGAAGATCGGCGAGCAGCAGGCGACGATTGCGGCCAGTGACAAAACGCATTCGGACGGACGCATCGATCGCGGTCAGCACCAGAAACAGTTGCTCGGTGCGTTCGGCACGCTGCGCCTCTTTGACACCGTGCCCGACATACTCAGGCAAGGTCCTTTTGCGCCGCAGGTTGTGGCAGCAGCGCCAGTCAGTTATCGCGTTGCCTGCCGGATATCGAATGGCCAGCCGTGTCCTTTCTCCGACCGTGCACCCGATGTGCGCGGCGTCGCGCTCAAGTTTTTCACGCATCAAGGCGTCGAAACCGATCTGCTGATGACCAACGAGGGCGGTCGATCGCACGCGAGAAACGCGGTGCAGTTCATGGACTTCGCCGATGTGCTTGTCGCGCAGATCGCGAAGGGTGCAACGGGCGCGCTGGAACAGTTTTCGCGTGAACTGCTCGACGGCAAGTTCGGGCTCGTCGAAGCGGCCCGCATCGTCGCGGTTCTCGCCAGGGAGACCACGCTGCGCACGGTAGACAGCGTGGCGACGGAGCGATTCTGGGGCTCTGTCGTCAGGCTTGGCGATGTCGCGTTCAAGTACTCGCTGCAGCCGCACGATACGACGGTGCAGGGCACGCAGGCGGACCGCGAAAGCGACAACTACCTTCGCGAAGACATTCTCAGCCGTCTCTATGGCGGCCCGGTCAGATGGCAGCTTTGCGTGCAGCTATTCATCGATGAAGCGAGCACGCCGGTACAGGATGCATCGGTTGCGTGGGTGGGAAGGTTGATTCCAGTCGGCGAGCTGGAAATTCCAGCACTGCCTTCCGCCGACGATGAAGTGTCTGTCAACCAGATGGCGTTCAACCCTGCAAATGGTTTTGAGCCACTCGGGATCACGCATGCACGACGCGATGTCTACGCTGCGAGCGCCGCAAATCGCAAGGACCGTGGCGTCCTTTCCAGCGATGAGGCGCGACGATTGCTTTGAAGGCCTTGTCTGCGTTTGCAGAAGCGGTGTGTGCAATGCGCGCCGCGAATTGCACCAGCGAGGCGTGTTTTTGACGACTGGAGATTAAGGAATGAATGAGGTCGCAATGCATCTTCGCCTGCTGGCGGCCTGCGCGATAGCGCAGGAGGCAGGGTATCTCGTGCGAAGAAGATTCCTCGAACGGGACGGCGCGCTCAAGCTCAAGTTCAAGGGTCCACAAGACTATCTGACCGAGACCGATGCCGAGGTCGAAAAGCTCATCGCGCTGCGGCTTTCGCAGGCGTTTCCCGAAGACGGCTTCTTCGGCGAGGAAGGCGGCGGCGCATTGAGCGAGAGCGTCTGGATCGTCGATCCGATCGACGGCACCGCTGATTTCGCGCGTGGCGTCGCTTATTTTTGCGTGTCGATCGCGTTCGTCCATGAAGGGCGTACGCAGATCGGCGTGCTCTATGACCCGATGGCTAACGAACTGTTCGTCGCGCGTCGCGGTTGCGGCGCGACGCTCAACGGTCGCCCGATGAAGGTGAGCACGATCGACGATCCGCGCCAGTCCATCGTTGAACTCGGCTGGTCGCCGAGGGCGCCGTTCGAACACTATCTGAAGGTGGCGACGCGCCTGAATGACCTGGGCGCGGGTATCAAGCGGTGCGGCTCGGGCGCGCTCGGTCTCGCGTACGTCGCCGCGGGCCGTCAGGATGCGTATTGTGAACTGCACATCAACGCATGGGATGCGGCGGCCGCCGTGCTGCTGATCGAGGAAGCCGGTGGATGGACGAACGATTTCCTCACGAAAGAGTGCCTGCTGAAGGGCAATCGCGTGATCGGATGTACGCCGAAGCTGCGCGAGGCGCTTGAGGACGCAATGAATGTGTGACAGGCGGGGGATCGGAGCCAGCTTCTGATCCAGCGTTTTGGAGCGTTGCGGGACACAACCAGCCTCATGCAGAAGAACACGCGGGCGCGGACGTTTTACGTCTGGCGCCCGCTTTCTTTTCCGACGCGGATTCCATTCATTGCCGAGCGTACCAGCCCATGCCTGGGGTAAACACATATTTGCGTATAACAAAACATTTATACAATGACTAATAATTAGCCGGAGGCAATCTTGTTTGCTATGGGCTAATCAGGATCAAGGCAATCGGAGACGCCATGCAGACGGACTATCAGACCCTGCGCTTTACTTATGAGCGGGCCGCAGACCACGACGCGGCGACGCCTGCGCTGTATCCGGTGGTCGTCGTCGGCGCGGGTCCGGTCGGCCTCGCCGCAGCGATCGATCTCGCGCAGCAGGGTGTGCGCGCCGTACTCGTCGACAACGACGACACACTCTCCAGCGGCTCGCGCGCAATCTGTTTTGCGAAACGCACGCTCGAAGTGTTCGATCGTCTTGGATGCGGCGACAGAATGATCGAGAAGGGCGTCAGCTGGAATGTCGGCAAGGTCTTCCTGCACGACGAACTCGTCTACACATTCAATCTGTTGCCCGAAACCGGCCACTCACGCCCGGCGTTTATCAACCTGCAGCAGTACTACGTCGAAGGCTATCTGGCTGAGCGCGCGATGCAGCTGGACAACCTGCAGATGCGCTGGAAGAGCACGGTCACGGGATTGACCCAGCACGACGATTACGTCGAACTGCAGGTGGACTCGCCCGACGGCGTCTATGCGCTGCGCGCGCAGTACGTCATCGCCGCCGATGGTTCGCGCAGCGCAGTGCGCCGCGCGATGGGCCTCGATAGCCGGGGCCGGACGTTCAAGGATCGCTTTCTGATCGCCGACGTGAAAATGAAGGCGTCGTTCCCGAGTGAACGCTGGTTCTGGTTCGATCCGCCGTTCCACCGCAACCAGTCGGTGCTGTTGCATCGTCAGCCTGACAACGTCTGGCGCATTGATTTCCAGCTTGGATGGGACGCCGATCCCGTTGCGGAAAAGCAGCCGGAGAAGGTGATTCCGCGCGTCAAGGCATTGCTTGGCGACGATGTCGAATTCGAACTGGAATGGGTGAGCGTCTATACGTTTTCGTGTGTGCGCATGGACAGCTTCCGGCATGGCCGCGTACTGTTCGCGGGTGATTCCGCGCATGGCGTTTCGCCGTTCGGCGCGCGCGGTGCGAATAGCGGCGTGCAGGATGCGGACAACCTCGCGTGGAAGCTGCGGCTCGTCGTGAATGGCGATGCGCCGCCTTCGTTGCTCGACACGTATGCGTCTGAACGCGAATACGCTGCCGACGAGAACATCCGTAACTCAACGCGCGCCACCGATTTCATCACGCCAAAGAGCCCGATTTCGCGCATGTTCCGCGATGCGACGCTCAAGCTCGCGAAGGATTGTCCATTCGCGCGACGCATGGCGAACAGCGGCAGGTTGTCGGTGCCGACGGTGCTGCGCAGCTCGCCCCTCAATACACCCGACGAAACCGCTGATGCCTTTTCCTGTGCGATGGTCCCGGGCGCAGTGTGCACAGACGCACCGGTGAACGTGAACGGCCGTGAGGCGTGGTTTCTGCACCAGACGGGCGGTGGCGCATTCACCGGTGTCTATTTCTGCGGCCCTGGCGACGACATCGCCGCGTGCGCGACGCAGCTCGCCGCACTGGCGAAACTGCCCGTGCCCGTGCGTTCGTTGATCGTGGTTCCGCGCGGCACGAGACTGGCGGGCCCGGACGCTGTTAAAACGCCTGACGTCACCGTCATCGAGGATATCGAGGGCATCGTCAACTACCGCTTCGACGCGCGGCCCGGCACGTTCTATCTGCTTCGGCCCGATCAACACGTCTGTGCACGCTGGCGCGCGCTCGACGTCGCGTCGGTCACGGCCGCGCTTGATCGCGCGACGTGCAACGGATAAAGGATCACGACCATGAAACGGTTGAACACTGAACTGAACATCGCCGACCCGGATGCGTTCTACGAAAAACTCATCGACACGCATAACGGGCTCTCCGAAGAAGAGAGCCATTTCCTGAACGCGAAGCTCGTGCTGCTGCTCGCGAATCATATCGGCGACGCCGAAGTATTGAGCGAAGCGCTGGCGCTGGCGCGTGCTGGCGCAGGCAGCGAGGACGCTGCTGTCTAGCGCCCGCTCATCCACCCGAAACGCCACGACAGACGCTGCGTCGCGGCGAGCAGTTGCTGGGCATTTTCGCCGCGCAGGCTGCGGTCGAAGTCTCCCGACGAGCCGATCAGCGCCATCACGAGCCGGATGCTTCCTGTGTGATCGAACACCGGCGCGGCGAGCGTCCCGATGCCGGGAACCGGCGCATCGAACGCGTCATCGATGCCTGCTTCACGTATCCGGGCGAGCCGCGATCGATAAGCCGCACGCAGCGTAGCCGCACTTTTCTTCGACGGCGCGATGGCGTCGGCCAGGTCGGCGCCTGCGAGGCGGATGGATTCCTGCGGCAGCAAACCGATCAGCACGTCTTCCGAAACATAAGCGGCAAATACGCGGCCCATTGCCGTGTTGACCAGCGACATCACCGTGCCGACGCGCAGGCTCACGTGCTGCGGCTGCGACGATTCCTCCAGGCGGATCACGGTTGGCCCGAGCGGCCCCAGCGTCGCAGCGGCGACACTCATTCCGGATTCAGCCGCGAGTGTTGCGATCTCGGGTTCGGCTTCGCGCATCGGCGAAAGACGCTGCAAGGCGATCAGGCCCAGTTCCAGGCCGAGCGGCCCGGGGCTGAAATATCCGGCATCGTCGCGACTGAGCAAGCCGATCTTCAGCAGGCTGACGAGGTGCGGAAACGCCTTCGCCGCCGCCATGCCGGCGTCGGCGGCCAGATCGCGCAGCGACAGCGGCCGGCCCGCCGCAACCAGCGCAAGCAGGAGCTCCCCCGTGTTGTCGAGCGAGTTGATGCCGCGTTGTGCTTTCGCGTCGCCGGTGATGGAAAGGGAGCTGTCTGGGGTCATGAGGGACTCGGTGGTATCGGTTCAGACGCGGTTGACGAGTGCATCGGCGACGCGCTGCGCGGCGTCGCGCAACGCGTGCGCAACGGGGCCATGCCAGGCGACGTCGATCGATCCGGACGGGCCGATCACCGTCAGCGCGAGTTGCATGCGGCGCTCCGCGTCGAAGACCGGCACGCTCAGGCTGCTGATGCCGGGGCTCGGCGCATCGATGCCGCGTTCCATGCCGCGCGTGCGGATCTCGTCGAGGCGTGCGCGCATAGGCGCATCGAAAGAGGGCTCCGCAGGGGCATCGACGCCGCTGACGGTCGTCGTGCGACCGGCAGTGCGTGCCTGGCTTTGCCGCATGGCCGCGACCTGCGCGGGCGCGAAGAACGCGCAGAACACGCGTCCAGTCGATGTCGCCTCGAGCGACATCACTGTGCCGACATGAAGATTGACGTGTAGCGGAAAACCACCGCGCTCGTATCGCACGATGGTCGGCCCCTGCGTGCCCGCAACACAGACGGCGACGCTGAAGCCGACCGCTTCAGCCAGCGCGGCGGCTTGCGGTACGGCGACATGGTAGGCGGGTTGCTGCTCGATATGCAGCAACCCGAGCCGCAGCGCGAGCGGGCCCGGCTCGTAACTGCCGGTCAGCGCATCGCGCTTGACGAGGCCAAGCCGCGTGAGGCTGACGAGATACGTGTAGGCCTGCGCCGCGGAGAGTTGCGCCGCGCCCGCGAGTTCGCTCAGGCCGAGCGGCGCGCGATGACGTGCCAGCGCATCGAGCAGACGGCCGCCGACCTCGACGCTCTGGATCCCGCGCTGCTTTTTCCCGGCGGACGTATCGGCGGGATTGCTCTCGATGTCTTCGGTCTTCACGGCTTTGCCAATTGGAATGTCTCGTACAGGAACCACAGGATGGTATCCGATCCCGGCGGCGTCACATATCGATCGGAGTTTACCCGAGTTTAGTTCACAGCAAAGACATTTGTCATTGACAAATTATAACGATCAGCCGACCATGGCTTCATCCCCACACCGGGCGGCAATGGAGACAGACATGGCAAAGGCATTTGCATCGCAGGCGGATCTCGAAGAGAAGAAGATCACGTTCACGCAGCTTTCGGAGAACGCGTACGCGTACACCGCGGAAGGCGATCCGAATTCCGGCGTGATCATCGGTGACGACGGCGTGCTGATCGTCGACACGACGGCGACCCCGGCGATGGCGCAGGACCTGATCGCGAAGATCCGCAGCGTCACCGACAAGCCGATCAAATACGTGGTGCTGTCGCACTATCACGCGGTGCGCGTGCTTGGCGCATCGGCGTATTTCGCGGAGGGCGCGCAGCAGATCATCGCGAGCCGCGGCACGTACGAGATGATCGTCGAGCGCGGCGAGCAGGACATGAAGTCGGAGATCGAGCGCTTTCCGCGTCTGTTTGCGGGCGTTGAAAGCGTTCCTGGTTTGACGTGGCCCACGCTCGTGTTCGAGAAGGAAATCACGCTGTGGCTCGGCAAACTCGAGGTGAAGATCGCGCATCTCGGTTCGGGTCACACGAAGGGCGACACGGTGGTGTGGCTGCCGTCGCAGAAGGTGCTGTTCTCGGGCGACCTGGTCGAATACGACGCCGCCTGCTACTGCGGCGACGCACAGCTCGAACAGTGGCCGACGACGCTCGAAGCCTTGCGCGCGCTCGGTGCTGAAAAGCTCGTTCCGGGTCGCGGGCCGGCATTGCTGTCGCCGGCTGACGTGCACAAGGGCATCGACTACACGAAGGATTTCGTCACGACGCTGCTTAAAGCAGGTCGCGAAGCGTACGAGCAGAAGCTCGACCTGAAGGGCGCAATGGCGCACACGCGCAAATCGATGGATCCGAAGTTCGGTCACGTGTTCATCTACGAGCACTGCCTGCCGTTCGATGTGTCGCGGGCCTTCGATGAGGCGAGCGGCGTGACGCATCCGCGCGTCTGGACCGCGCAGCGCGACAAGGAAATGTGGTCCGCGCTGCAGGATTGATGTAGCGGTCAGATTCCTCCTGCGAAAGGCGCCTCGCGCTTTTCGCGTCCCTTGAAGACAAAAAGACGCATAGACGTCTGGGCAAAACACGTCTGTAAAAAACGACGCGTTTTGCGTGCGGAGCGAGACATGCCTGAATCCCTTATGGCCGATACACCGGCTTATGTTACCGATGCAACCGAAGAGCACGCGATGTTCCGGAAGGTCGCGTGGCGCATCATTCCTTTCCTGTTTCTTTGCTACGTCGTTTCGTTTCTCGACCGGATCAATATCGGCTTCGCGCAGTTACAGATGAAGCACGATCTGGGTTTCAGCGACGCGATGTATGGCCTCGGCGCGGCGGTGTTCTATGTCGGCTACGTGCTGTGCGAAGTGCCCAGCAACATCCTGCTTGCGAGATTCGGCGCGCGTCGGACCTTCACGCGGATCATGCTTTTGTGGGGACTCGCGTCGGTATGCATGATGTTCGTGTCGACGCCGGCGCATTTTTATATCCTGCGCTTCATGCTCGGCGTATTCGAAGCGGGCTTCTTTCCGGGCATCGTGTTGTACCTCACGTACTGGTTTCCGGTGAATCGTCGTGCCGCTGTCATGTCGGTGTTCTTTGCAGGTGTCGCGGTTGCAGGCGTGCTTGGCGGTCTCTTCTCCGGCTGGATCATGCGCGACATGGGCGGTGTAATGGGCCTCTTCGGCTGGCAGTGGATGTTTGCGATCGAAGGTGCGCCCGCAGTGATTCTGGCGTTCGTCGCGTTGTTCTGTCTGGTCGACAGGCCGCATGACGCAACGTGGCTCACAACGCCGCAGAAAGATCGCCTCGTTGCGCTCTGCGCGCGAGGTCAGGCCGCAAACGCGGCGCACGACGGCCGGCGTTTTCTTGACGCGCTTCGCGATCCACGTGTCTATCTGTTCGCGTTCATCTATTTTTCGCTGACGTGTGCTTCGCTGACGCTCAACTTCTGGATGCCGCTGATGATTCGCGACTTCGGTATCAAGGACGTCGTCTCGGTCAGCCTCTATACAGTCGTGCCGAATGCGATCGGCGCAATTGGACTCATCCTGATTGCGCGTCGCTCGGACCGCACCGGTGAACGACGCAAGCATTTCGCGTTCTGCACGATCGGCGGTGGACTGGCGCTGGCTGCGCTGACGCTTCATCTGAACAGCTTTCCTGCGATGCTCGCGATTCTTTCGCTCGCCTGCGTGTTGATCTTCGCGGCACTGCCGATATTCTGGTCGGTGCCTCCGAGCTATCTGCCCGGCAAGGCGGCCGCTTCCGGCATCGCGTTTATCAGCAGCGTCGGGATCACGAGCGGCATTGTGAGCCCATGGGTGATTGGTCAGATCCGTACGAGTACGGGCAGCATGGATATCGCCGTGTATCTTCTTGCCGGGCTACTCGTGCTGAGCGGCGTGGCGTTGATGGCTGGCGTCAGGGCGGATTTCGCGAAGGTGCGTTAAATCTGGATGATGGCCGGAATTTTTCCGGCCTGTTCCGGCGCTCCATGCGTACGGCGTTGCCGGAAGCAACCGGCAACGCCGTACCCTCTGGTTACGCTACCTTGATCAATCCGAGTTGCTGCAGGGCAGTTACGCCATCATCCAGGCCGATCTCTTCGACGATTTTGCCGTCCTGGAGTCGAAGCACGGTCGTGCCGGTGAAACTCATCTTCCGGCCGGTCGCAGCCGGGAGCGATCCAGCGAGGAAATCGCTGAAAGCCGTACCCGTGTGCGTGCCGCCACCTGCCCAGCGACCCACCACGTAGTCACCTTCCGCGATGAGATCGGCGGCGCCCCAGAAGTTGAGGTCCGGGAAGGCTGCGCGAAAACCGGTCATGAATGCCTTGATGTCCTCGCGACCTCGACGAGGTTCGTGCAGCGAGTACTGCAGCAGCATATCGGGAGCAGCGAGCTCGTCGACGATGTCGAGGTTGCAGGTCTTGCCCCAGAACGCGGTAAACCAGCGGCCGACAATGGCCTTGTTGTCGTCTTCCTTAGACATGGCGGTTCCTTGATAGCTCAGGGTTGAACGAGGGAAGCACGATTGGCTTTCCCTGCCTGAACACTATCGATTCGAACCTTCCACCGCGTTCCGTTTCTTGCTGTGATTTTCGGGAATTCGCGATGCGTCGGGTGGTGTAGATCCCGGTGGATGCCGGACGCCAGCGCATGTGAGATCGCCGCTCTTCGCGGGCATACGGACAACCCGCGAATCCTGAAGTTTGTCGTCCGCGAGCCGTTAAACACCGGAAATACGTCGGAAGGCATTCTGAAGGGGTATGCGTGGTCACGCACGTTGTACGTCGTTGCGGGCGTGATGCTGTTGACGGCTGTCAGCGCGGCCGTGGGCTGGGTGATGATCCGGGATCGATAGCAGGCGACATCTGAAGCACGCCAGACTCCGCATGCCTGTCACCGCGTGAGTTCGTACAGCCGATGCTCGGGCAGTGTCGCGATCAGTCGCCAACCCGGTAAAGCTGCGGAGAGCCGCGCGTGAGGATCGAATACGGCGAGATAGACCGTTGAGAACCGGCTTTGAAGGTCCGGAAAGCGGGTTTGTAAATCGGTTGCCCACACACGCAGCTTGAGGTCTTCTGCTCGGGTGTCTTCATCGCCTCTCTGGCCTCCAGTCTGGAATGCTCTCAATGCTGTGTTCTCGGGCCGGTAAAGTACCGGTTGCTGCCCCGCTTTCAGATAGAGATCGGGCACGAGAATCCCGTTAAGCGTCGCGAGTGCGACGACCTTGTCCAGATAAGGATTCCAGCGGTGCGGATCTCGCAGCGGGAATGGATAACTCGTGTCCTGTTTGTATTGAACCAGGATGGCGCCAGGCTTCAGTGAGGCGAACGCATCGCGGTAGGCCTGCATGACGGGCCTCGCGGCTATCCAGTCCTCAGTCACGGTCCCCACACGGAACAGAAAGACGAGAACCAGCATCGCGGCGGCGGCCCGTTGAAGCCGCGGGTCCACCATTCGTACATCAAGCAATGTGGTTAGCAGAAACGCGAAGCTCAGCGCGCATCGCTCAACGATGCCGTACGCCGCAAAGGCGGAGAACGGTGTAAGGATCACAACCACCGGTAACGCGATGATGATCAGCCGGCACTCCGGCTTGCAGGTCCACCAGCGTCGCACGGTGCCGACGATCGCGGTCAGGAAAAGGCTGACTAGTATCACGATGTCGGCCGGGCGATTGCCTACCGTCAGCGCCGCGATGCATAACCGGATTCGCCAGGATATCTGAAGGAAGCCAAGGTCGATCGCCTCGCTTAACCCACCGGTGCTGCTGTGCCATAAAAGCAGAACCGGCAGCACCAGCGGCACCACCGTGGCGGCGACGTGACGGGACAACGAGCGACCTCGCAGGTCCTTCTCCTGAAGCAGGCAGCCGAGTTCCCAGGTGCCTGTGACCAATGCGAAAACGCCGAGTGGAAACAGATGGCAAAAGTAGATGAGGAGCGCACTACAGCAGGAAACGAGAATTCGGGCGATCGTCGACTGTCGCAATGCGACATGGGCGGCAAGCGCCCAGAGGCATAAGCCAAAGCCGAACAGGTTATTGGCGTACCCACGAATCAGTATCCAGTTATACAGCAGCAGGAAACTGATCAGCGGCACCAGCGACCAGCGGCCATTGATCGCGCGGCTCAGCATCAGGCACCCCGACGTCAGTAGCGCGAGTGCTGCCAGCACGAACAACGCGGCGGCCTGCTCTGCCGACATGAACTTCGTCAGCAATGGGGCCATCAGGTCCATCGCAAGGTCCGGCATGACATCCCATCGGACAACAAAGTTGCCGGCGTAGGCTCCCGGATGGGCAAGGATGTCTATCCTGACAATGTTGTAAAAATGTTGGCCGAGTGGAGGAACCGGCAGGATCAGAAAGGGAAGCGACGCCACGACGGTTCCGATGAACCAGATGCACCAGAGACGCCACGGCGCGATGCCGGCGATCGTCCGCGCACGCGGATGCGCAGCAGCGGGCTGATACTTTAAGGCGCGAAAGCTGGACATAGGCTGAACCCGTTGACCGCGATATCAACAGTTCGAAAACGCGCGATGCGGAATCCGCTCAGACAGATATCCGCATGGTCAGATCCAACTGGCACCCAGGCGCGCTGCATTGCATCCGGCCGGGCCGGCATAAACGCTTTGCAAAAAGGGTGCACGTCGACAGACGTTTGAATGTGGCTGATGCGGAGTCGCCCCGCTAAGGCAGGGGCGGGCGGTTACCGTTGATAGTGACCGGCTCACGCGGATTGGTATGTGCGCAAACGAACCACTGGACGTCTGGCCGCCTGGATAACGCGGAGTGCCCCGTGTATGAGTGCGTGTGATCCGACGCTGATGCAACGCGAGGGCGAACGGGTTGCGCCCGGGTCATTACCCCGGCCGCCGCAGGCAGCAGAAGACAACGTTGCTGTCTGTCGCGTCAGCTGACGATTCGCGTGAAAACCGGCAAATCCACAGCTTGACGACACAGTGTTAGCTCAGCATCATGTATGTGTTCACACACATACACACGGACATGATGTGAAATCGTCTCCAGCGCCGGTAAGAGCACGCCAACGGGACCGGCAGGCCACCGAGGAAGAACTGATCGCGGCCGCGGCCGTTGCCTTCGCGGAAAGGGGCTTCGAGAAAGCCACCACACGCGGTATCGCGGAGGCGGCCGGTTGTTCCGAAGGGCTGATCCAGCGCTACTTCAATGGCAAGGAAGGGCTGCTTCTAGCCGTGTTGAAGCGCGAGAGCAGTGGGCAGCGGGACCGGTTTTTCGAACGGCCACTGTGCTCCTCAATGATCGACGAGGCGCGCGAGATGATCTCTCACGGCATGGCTGCCCTTGCCGAGCGCTCTGAAACGATCCGTATCGTTTTTTCGCGCGTGCTACTGGATCCCGCGTTCCAGGCCGATTTCCAGCGCATCTCGACCCGGCAGGAAGTCCGTCGAAGCCTTAAGGAGCGTTTCTCACGCTACGTCGATGCCGGCATGATCGACCCGGCGCTCGATCTCGACGTGGCGACCGAGTTGCTGCTGGGCTTCGTCTTTCAGTTGGCCTTCATGCACCGCGAGTTGCATCAGACTAAAGCAGCGGACATTGAGCGGATGGCGGAGGGTTTCGCGGCCCTCTTTGCCCGCGGCGTGGCATCTGTGCCGTCAGCCAGGAAGGGCGCAAGAAAACATGAATGAACCGAAACAGGCCGGGGGCGAACCCGAAGAAGCGCGCAACGGCCATACGGATTTCGGGCCTGCTTCCGCGCGAGGCGCGCCCAACGGGCGACCGCCCGCGCGCAAACGTCATTGGGTCTTGATCGGCGCGGCAATCGCGTTCGCCATCATCCTGGTGTTGATCGTGGTCCGCAAACCGAAGAGCGGCAACGAAGAGGCGGAAGCACCCCAGGCCGTTTCAATCCGGACAACGACCGCGCATCCCGGCGATATGGGCGTGTATGTCGAGGCACTCGGCACGGTGACGCCTGTCGCCACGGTCAACGTGTACAGCCAGGTGAACGGAACCGTAGAAGCCGTGCATTACACGGAAGGGCAGATGGTGCGTCGCGGGGACCCGTTGATCGACATCGATCCGCGCGGCTACCAGGCGCAACTGCAGCAGGCCGAAGGGACGCTACAGCATGACCGCGCTGTTCTCAGACAGGCCGAAATGGATCTCGCGCGGTATCAGGAAGCATCGGGTCAGCAGGCGATCGCGCGTCAGACTTACGAGGACCAGCGACTCATCGTCGAACAGAATCGGGGAACCGTGAAGAACGACGAAGGGCAGGTCAGGTACGCCCAGGTCCAGTTGAGCTATTGCCACATCACGTCGCCAATTTCAGGGCGCATCGGCCTGCGTCTGGTCGATCCGGGCAATGTGGTGTTCTCAGGTAACGCGTCTTCGATCGCCGTGATCACCCAGTTGCAGCCGATTACGGTCGTGTTCAACGTCGCAGAAGACAACCTCACGCAGGTTCACGATGAAATCACCCAGCGTGCTTCGCTGCCGGTCGATATCTTCGATCGTTCGCAACAGACAAAGATCGCGACCGGCAAGCTGCTGACGCTCGACAACCAGATCGACACGTCGACCGGGACGGTCCGCTTTCGCGGGCAATTCGACAACGCCGGGTTGAGTCTCTATCCCAACCAGTTCGTCAACGCGCGCCTGCTGGTCAAGACCCTGACCAATGTGGTGCTCGTACCCACTGCGGCGTTACAGCACAACGGCACACAGGCTTTCGTCTATGCGCTTGCTGGCAATACCGTAAAAATGCGAAACGTCTCCGAGTTGTCGACGGAGAACGAAGTCGCGGCCGTCAGTGGAATCGAAGCGGGAACGGTCGTGGCGATTTCCAGTTTCGACAAGCTTCAGGATGGTTCCAGAGTCACGGTCCAGAACGTGGCTGCGCCAGGCGGGAAAACGCCGGCTAGTGGTGGTGCAGGTGGCGCGAGTGGCGCAGGCACGCAGGCCGGCAAGCCGTCATGAATCCGTCGCGACTCTTCATCATTCGGCCGGTTGCGACCGCGCTGTTGATGATCGCCATTCTGGTCATCGGTCTCGCTGCGCTTCCGGGTCTGCCGGTATCGGCGTTGCCCGAAGCCGATTACCCGACGATCCAGGTCAAGACGTTCTACCCGGGCGCCAGTCCGGATGTGATGTCTTCGGCGGTGACGGCGCCGCTCGAGCGGCAGTTCGGTCAGGTCGCTGGCCTCACCCAGATGACGTCCACGAGTTCGGACGGCAGTTCGGTCATCGTTCTGCAGTTCGCGCTCGCGCTGAATATCGACGTCGCCGAGCAGGAAGTACAGGCCGCCATCAACGCGGCCACCAGCTTTTTGCCGACGGATCTGCCCGCGCCTCCTGTCTACAGTAAATCGAATCCGGCCGACGCGCCGGTCATCACGCTTGCGCTGACGTCTAAAGCATTACCGTTGTCGGCGATTGAAGACCTTGTCGATACGCGGCTTGCGCCGAAGATCTCGCAGCTCAGCGGCGTCGGACTCGTGACGATCAGCGGCGGCCACAAACCGGCCGTACGGATCCAGGCGAATCCGGTTGCGCTTGCCTCATACGGTCTGAACCTCGAGGACCTGCGATCGGCCCTGACGACCGCCACGGTCAACATGGCGAAGGGCACATTCGACGGCCCCGCGCAGGCGTTCCAGATCAACGCCAACGACCAGCTCCTTGCGGCGAAAGGCTTTCGCGAAGTCGTCGTGGCGTACAGGAACGGCGCGCCCGTGATGCTGACCGACGTTGCGAAAATCACGGACGGTATTGAAAACGCGAAGCTGGCGGGCTGGAAAAACGAAACGCCGGCGATCCTCGTCAATATCCAGCGACAGCCGGGCGCCAATACCATCGCGGTCGTCAACGAAATCCAGCAACTGCTGCCGAAGCTGAAGGCCACGCTGCCAGCGGCGGTCGAAGTGACGGTCCTGACGGATCGCACGACCACGATCCGCGCTTCAATCAAGAACGTCCAGTTCGAGCTCATGCTGACCATCGCGCTCGTGGTGATGGTGATGTTCCTGTTCCTGCGGAGTCTGACCGCGACCATCATTCCCACGGTTGCGGTACCGCTTTCGCTGATCGGCACGCTGGCGGTGATGAATGTGCTCGGCTACAGCATCAACAATCTCACGATGATGGCGTTCACGATCGCCACGGGCTTCGTCGTCGACGACGCGATCGTGATGATCGAGAACATTTCCCGCTTTCTGGAAAAGGGCATGGCGCCCATGGAAGCCGCGCTGGAAGGCGCGCGTCAGATCGGCTTCACGATCGTGTCGTTGACCATTTCGCTGATTGCCGTGCTGATTCCGCTGCTGTTCATGGGCGACATCGTCGGCCGGCTGTTCCGGGAGTTCGCGGTCACCTTGAGCGTGACGGTGCTCATCTCAGGCGTGGTGTCACTGACCCTGACGCCGATGATGAGCTCGCGCCTCCTGCATCACACGCCTGAAGCCGAACAGAACCGTTTCTACCGCTGGACGCAACAACGGTTCGACCGGATCATCGCGGCCTACGGACGCAGCCTGCGCTGGGTCTTGAATCATTCGACTGTCACGCTGCTCGTGGTGCTGGCCACGCTGATTCTCACCGTATTCCAGTACATCGAGATTCCGAAAGGATTTTTCCCGCCGCAGGATACCGGCATCATCCAGGCGATTTCGCAGGCGCCGGAGTCGACCTCGTTCGTCGCCATGTCGCGCAGGCAGCAGCAACTCGCAAGCGAAATACTCAAGGATCCGGCCGTCGCGAGCCTGTCGTCGTTCATCGGTCAGGACGGTATCAACACCACGCTCAATAGTGGTCGGATCCAGATCAACCTGAAGCCGATCGACGAGCGCGGCCTGACCGCCAGCGAAGTCATCGATCGTCTTCGCAAACGCCTGCGCGACGTGCCCGGTGTCCAGCTTTTCCTTCAGCCTGTGCAGGATCTGACGGTGGACGACCGGGTCAGCCGCACGCAGTATCAGTACACGCTCGAAGATCCGGACACACAGGAACTGAACCAGTGGACCGATCGCGTTGTGGAGAAGCTGAGGACACTCCCGGAACTGATCGATGTCACGACTGACCAGCAGAACAACGGCATCAGTACCCATCTCACTATCGACCGGGCCACCGCGTCGCGTTTTAATATCACGCCGGACCAGATCGACTCGACGCTCTACGACGCGTTCGGCCAGCGCCAGGTCAGCACGCTGTATACGCAGTCGAACCAGTATCACGTCATCCTGGAGGCATTGCCGGAGTTTCAGAAGAATCCGGCGCAGCTCAATCGCATCTACATTCAGGGCAGCACGAACTCCAGCACGGCGCCAGCAGCGCAGAGCACGTCCGGCCGCACGTCGCTGAGTTCAAGCGGGACGGTTTCAAGTCTCGTTGCGTCGTCCAGTCAGAACCTTTCCTCGACGACACCCGTGACGGTGCTCGCACCCCGCACGTCAGGTTCGGGTTCGGGTTCCGGTTCCGGTTCAGGCTCGTCATCTTCCGGGGCGAATTCCGGTTCGAACAGCCAGAACACAGGTAATGGGTCGAGCGGCTCGTCAGGGAGTTCGACGTCGCAGTCAACGCCGGTGCCGCTCAGTGCAATCAGCCGCTTTACCGTCAGATCGTCGCCGCTGACGATCACGCATCAGGGGCAGTTTCCGGTCGTCACGATCTCGTTCAACGTGGCGCCGGGCGCATCGCTGGGACAGGCTGTCACTGCTATCCAGCGGGCCCAGCGTGACTTGAAGATGCCTGCGAGCGTCCAGTCGGATTTTCAGGGCACGGCAGCCGCGTATGAAAACATCGGCTCCAATGAGGTGTTGCTGATCCTCGCTGCGCTCGTCGCGGTCTACATCGTTCTCGGCATTCTGTACGAAAGCTTTATCCATCCCGTCACCATTCTCTCCACGTTGCCTTCCGCGGGCGTGGGCGCATTACTGGCGCTGCGTCTGTTCCACGAGGACCTCGGCGTCATCGCGGTGATCGGCATCATCCTGCTGATCGGCATTGTGAAAAAGAACGGCATCATGCTCGTCGATTTCGCGCTGGAGGCCCAACGCACGCGCGGGCTGAACCCGGTCGAGGCTGCCTTCGAGGCCGCACAACTCCGCCTGCGGCCGATTCTGATGACGACATTCTGCGCGCTCTTTGCCGGTCTGCCGCTCGCGTTTGGCTCGGGCATCGGCGCGGAGCTGCGCCGCCCGCTCGGCATTGCGATGGTCGGCGGGCTGTTGTTGAGCCAGGTGCTGACGCTTTACACGACACCCGTCGTCTACGTCTTCTTCGATGGGCTCGCGAAGCGTTTCCGGCCGCGCAGCACCCGGCCCGATGGGCCGCAAACGCTCGATGAAACGTGATTAACATCTCGTCACCTTTTATCAAGCGGCCGGTAGCGACGACGCTGATGGCCATGGGGATCGTGATCGCCGGCTTGATCGCGTTCAAACAATTACCGGTGGCTTCGCTTCCGCAGGTCGACTTTGCGACGATCACCGTCGCCGCGACGCTGCCGGGCGCGAGCCCCGAGGTGATGGCGTCGTCGATCGCGACGCCGCTCGAACGCCAGTTCGGTCACATTGCCGGCGTGACGCAGATGACGTCGTCGAGCACACTGGGCGTCACTTCGGTGACGCTCCAGTTCGATCTCAGCCGCGATGTCGACGGTGCTGCGCGGGACGTCGAAGCTGCCATCAATGCCGCGCGCACCGACCTGCCGGCCAACCTGCCGTCCAATCCGACGTACCGCAAGATCAATTCGGCCATCGCGCCGATGATGGTGTTGAGCCTGACCTCGGATTCCACCGACCGCGGCAAGCTTTACGATCTGGCGTCTTCGATCATCTCGCAGAAGATCGCGCAGTTACAGGGCGTCGGGCAGGTTCAGGTGGTGGGAAGCTCATTGCCAGCCGTGCGGGTCGATCTGAATCCGAACCAGCTCTACAGCTATGGCATTGGCGCGCAGAATGTCGCCAAGGCGCTGTCAGTGCAGAACTCGAACCGTCCCAAGGGCCAGTTCAGCGATGACCTGACGACCACGGTGATCACCGCAAACGACCAGATTTCCAGAGCGCAGGATTTCGCGCCGCTGGTCGTCGGCTCCAGCAACGGCAAGGTGGTTCGTCTGCGCGATGTCGCACATGTCTACGATTCGGTGCAGACGCTTCGATCGGCGGGCTACGTCAACGGCAAACCTTCGGTCATCCTGCTCGTGTTCAGGCTGCCAAACGCGAATGTGATCGAGACGGTGGATCGCATCAAACAGGCGATGCCTTCAATCCATGCCTCGATGCCTGCGAGCGATCACCTGCAACTGATGCTCGATACGACAACGACGATCCGGTCTTCGGTGAACGACGTCGAACTCACGCTCGGCCTGTCGATTCTGCTGGTCATCGGCGTGGTGTTCGTGTTTCTGCGGAGTCCGGGCGCGACGTTGATCCCTGGCGTCGCCGTCGCCATCTCGCTGATCGGCACCTTCGCAGTGATGTATCTGCTGGGCTTCACGCTCGATAACCTTTCGCTGATGGCGTTGACGGTCTCGACGGGTTTCGTGGTCGACGATGCGATCGTGGTGATGGAGAACATCACGAGGCTGATCGAGCGCGGTGTGCCGACGATGCGCGCGGCCTTCCAGGGCACCCAGGAGGTCGCGTTTACTGTGATCGCGATGAGCCTGTCGCTGATCGCCGTATTCGTGCCGATCCTGTTCATGGGCGGCATCCCGGGTCGCCTGTTTCATGAATTCGCGTTCACGCTCGCGACGTCGGTTGCCATTTCGATGGTGATCTCGCTCACGGTGACGCCCGCCATGTGCGCATACCTGCTCAAGCCCGCGAAGCAGGAACAGCATGGCAAGCTCTATCGGTGGAGCGAGCGCGGCTTCGACAATATTCTGGCCGCGTACCGCACCACACTCGGGTGGGCGATCCGGCATCCCCGCTCGGTGATTTTCAGCCTCGTGCTCACGCTGGTGCTGAACGTCGTTCTGGCCGGCATCGTGCAGAAGGGGCTCTTTCCCCAGCAGGATACGGGCACGATTTTCGGCGGCTTTCAGGGCGCACAGGATGCGTCGTTTCAATCGATGAACCGGTCGCTCATGGCGATCCAGAGCGTGATCAGACAAGACCCGGCCGTTGAGAACGCGGCCGGTTTTACAGGCGGGCAGGGTGGTCCGGGCGGCGGCGCGAGCAACGCGGGATTTGTTTTCATCACGCTCAAGCCGCGCGCTGAACGGGACGTGACCTCGACCGAGGTGGTCGACCGGCTGCGTTCGAAACTGGGCGCGATCGCAGGGGCATCGACGTTTCTGCAGGCGGCGCAGGACGTCGGCGTCGGTGGCAGACAGAGCAATGCGCAATACCAGTATCAGCTTTCCGCCGATACCGTGGATGCGCTGAGCGAATGGGCTCCCGCGCTGTACCACGCGATGCAGAAGATGCCGCAGATCAAGGACGTGACGACCGACCAGCAGAACAACGGTCTGCAGATCCTGCTCAACTACGACCGGACGACGGCAGCACGATTCGGCGTTACGCCGAAACTGGTCGACAACGCGCTCTATTACGAGTTCGGCGAGTCGCAGGTGTCGACCATCTATACGTCGCTCAACCAGTATTACGTCGTGATGCAGGCAAACCCTGCGCTCCTGCGCTCGCCATCGACATTGCAATCGACTTACGTTCACGCATCCGGCACGGGTGCGGTGCCGCTCGGCGCTTTTTCGACCATGCGGGTGTCGACTTCACCGCTTTCCGTCAATCACTCGTCGTTCTTTCCTTCGGTCACGATCGCGTTCAATCTCGCACCGGGCGTCTCGCTCGGACAGGCGACCACGCTCATCACGCAGATGCAACGGCGCCTTGGGACGCCCGCGAACATCACCGCACAGTTTGCTGGCACCGCGCAGGCGTTTCAGAGCTCGCTGGCAAGCGAGCCTTTCCTGATCCTCGGGGCGCTCCTCACGATCTACATCGTGCTGGGCGTGCTTTATGAGAGCCTGATCCATCCGATCACGATCCTGACGACGCTTCCATCCGCCAGCGTGGGCGCCATGATTGCGCTGATCCTGTTTCATAGTGAACTGGACGTGATATCCCTGATCGGCATCTTCCTGCTCATCGGGATCGTCAAGAAGAACGCAATTCTGATGATCGATTTTGCGTTGCAGGCAGAACGCGTCGAGGGGAAGAGCACCGAGGAATCGATCTTCGAAGCCTGCATGCTCCGCTTCAGGCCTATTCTGATGACGACAGTTGCCGCGGCCCTTGGTGCATTGCCGCTCGCGCTCGGTCACGGTGCGGGCTCGGAGTTGAGACGACCGTTGGGGATCGCGATCGTCGGCGGCCTGATCTTCAGTCAGATACTCACGCTCTATACGACGCCCGTGATCTATCTGTATTTCGACCGCATGCGCCAGCGTTTCAATCGCCGTCGCAGACGCCACCCGACTGGTGGTTCACCCGTGCAAACCTGATCAGATCTCGCCGAGAAAGCCATGCAGAAGTCAGCTCTATTTGCCGGTCCTCCACTGCGCACACTGGCGTGCGCGGTGCTATTCGCCGCGTTATCGCTGGAGCAGGGGTGTGCCGTCGGCCCTGCCTACGTGCGTCCATCCGTTGCGACGCCAGCGTCCTTCAAGGAGGCGGCGCCTGCTGTCGCACCGGACGGCACCACGTGGGCGCCCGCCAGCCCGCAGGACGCGGTGCAGCGGGGCGCGTGGTGGAAGATCTATCAGGAACCCGAACTGGACGCTCTGGAAGACAGGCTCAACAGCTCGAACCAGAATATTGCGCAGGCGTACCAGAATTTCATGGCGGCGCGTGCGCAGGTGAGTCAGGCGCGCGCCAGCTACGCGCCAACCGCCACCCTTCAACCTGCCGCCACGCGGTCCGGGTCATCCTTTGCAGCCGTCGGCGTGCCGAGCCGCGGTACACGGTTCACGAGCAACGACTTCAACTTTCCGCTGGACGTGTCGTGGGAACCGGACCTCTGGGGACGCATCCGCAACACCGTGAGGGAGTTCGCCAGCGCAGCGCAGGTCAGCGCCGCCGATCTGGCGAACAAGAGGCTTAGCGAGCAGGCCAATCTTGCTCAAGACTACTTTCAACTGCGCGGTCAGGACGAGCTCATCGCGCTGAACGAGCAGACCATCGAGGCTTACCGTCAAAGCCTGACCTTGACCGAGGTGCTGGGCCGCACCGGCATCGACAGCGCGCAGTCGGTTGCGCAAGCCCGCTTGAATCTGAAAACGGCAGAAGCGTCGGCGACCAATCTGCGTCTGGCGCGCGCGCAGTATGAACACGCTATTGCATTGCTGATCGGCGAACCGGCGTCGTCGTTCTCGATGCCGGCACGGCCGCTCACCACGGCGCTGCCGGCGATTCCCGCGGGCGTGCCCTCCGAACTTCTCCAGCGACGTCCCGACATTGCCGCCGCGGAGCGATCGATGTCGCAGGCGAATGCGTTGATCGGCGTCGAGACGGCGGCGTTCTATCCGACCGTCAACCTTTCGCTCTCAGGCGGCTTTCAGAGTGCCTTGCTGCAGAACTGGTTCACCTGGCCGGCCCGGTTTTTCTCGCTGGGTCCGTCGGTATCGGAGACGCTCTTCGATGGCGGATTGCGCACGGCGACCGTCGCGCAATACAAGGCGCAATACGAAGGGACCGTGGCCGCCTATCGCCAGACCGTGCTGGCTGCTTTCCAGCAAACGGAGGATTACCTGGCCGCACAGCGCATTCTCGCGACCCAGCTCGAACAGCAGAAGGAGGTGGTCGACGCTGCACGCCACTACTACGATCTGGCGATGGTTCGCTACCGGACGGGCGTCGATACCTATCTCAACGTTTTTGTTGCACAGACCGCGCTGTTTTCCGACCAGCAGTCAATGATCACGCTTCGCGTGCAACAGATGACCAGCAGCGTTCAATTGATCGAGGCACTTGGGGGCGGCTGGGATACTTCCCTGCTGCCGTCGGAAAAGGATGTGACGTCGTCGCAGGATTGAACTGCGGGACGGGAGGGGCTGTAGCGGGGCTTCAGAAAACGCAAAATAACGCACGCTTAGCCTGGAGGGCCAGCTCGGCGCGGGCTTCGATCTATCGCGCGGCTAAGGCGTGATTCATCTGGCGTGCACGCTTGATCTCGTCGCTTTCCAGGGAGATCGAGGTCTTGGCGATCGAGGCGTGAGGCGGATTGTCCCGTGCGGTCGTCAGTCCCGCTCCGGGGGCCTGCCTATGGGTGGCATAGGTGTGCCTCATTCAATGGGCACCAACCGCCCTGTGCCACTCGCCTGGGTTCTTTCTCGTCTCGATTATCATTCGGATACCATATTGTCAATGGAGGATCGGGGTAGTGATTTTTGCGTATGGAACACTTAAACTTAGCAATGCATATCAGATACGCAAGCTGCTTGCATCACTACACAGGAAAAGACATGCGCTTGACACTTGCAACGGAATACCCGAATGGAGCCTTGCCTGGTGAGGCGATGTCGGCTCTGGCCACACTGGTTCGGGAGGCTGTCGGAGATGAGTTGACGATTAATTTGTTTTTCGAAGTAAAGCAATGCCTCTGCGGGATTGGCGATGGTTCGGATGTTCACTGTGATGGCGGAGCTGTCTTTGGCGCATCACTGTCTCGGCACGCGAGCGAATTTGAGCTCGCCGCTATCCCCCGCGGAACGGGGCGGAGCGACTCGGACCAGGATGCCCGGAGGTACCGTCGCATCTTCGAAGATTGCCTGAAACGGGAGGGTTTTCGGCTGATAGCCGCCGTGCCAATGCCCTCGACAGGCCTGTGGAGCTCATGTGAAATCGATAGCGAGGCGACCCTTGCCGCCATGCGGGTTCGAACGTACGACTCGTTGTCCAGCCGAGTGTTTTCGTCTATGGGCTGCACCGCCGTGCGGATGCCATTTGCCGGGTTACCTGCTGCGCTCGAAGGCGGACAACTCGATGCTGTCCTGTCCTCGGGGGATGGCGAGGCAGGCGCTGCACTATCGCGATACTTTGGTCACTATCTACCGCTCGCCTATAGCACACCGCTTTGCTTTCTCATTGTGCGGGAATCGAGCTTTAGCGCAATGTCCTGGAGAGCGCAGCGAGCGTTGAAACGGGCCGGACGTGAAGTCCAGTTCCGGTACTTCTCGTGCCAGCAGGCACGGGAGGAAAGCAACCTGAGAGCGATTCAGGAACGCGGTGTCCGGGTAGGGTGCAGTCTTCCCCAGCACGCCATGGCATTGCTGGAAAGAACAATGGAACTGGTTCGGCGTCGCTTGATTGCAGAGTATGCACTTGCCGACGTGCTTGTTCCGATTGCCTGAATACCTTTAATGGATTACCGAACCAAAGTTCTTTGATAGGAGATTGTTATGCTGAAGCCTCATCTTGAGTTTGTCTCGCTGGACTTGAACGAAGGCTGGAGCGTACCTCCCGGCTATCCGGAAGGGATCGAGGAAAAAGTTCTTTGTGGATCACTTTCCCCCGAGACCGCTACGGGCAGCAGAACCCGACTGCTTCGTTTCGCGCCCGGGATCTAC
Organism: Paraburkholderia sp. GAS42; assembly: GCF_050436565.1. Taxonomy (NCBI): domain Bacteria; kingdom Pseudomonadati; phylum Pseudomonadota; class Betaproteobacteria; order Burkholderiales; family Burkholderiaceae; genus Paraburkholderia; species Paraburkholderia sp. GAS42. The sequence continues at coordinate 219,599 of NZ_JBNDML010000013.1, forward strand.
ACCACCGCACCGTTTGTGCACGAGTACTGGGAGGAGGTCTATCTCGTGCAGGGGAATCTGACCGTCGGCAATGATGCGAATGGGAATGGTGGAGCATCTTTTGGCCCGAACACGTATGCATGCCGACCGCCTGGCGCATTTCACGGTCCGTTCAAGTCGGAAAACGGCTGCATGCTGCTCGAAATCCACTACTACGCGAAAGACCACGCTGTTGCGGTAATGCCGTTCAGTTAGCACTGAACGGCATTTTCATTTGCAGAGCAGGAAGAGGTTGTAAACGGCGCGCCGGGGTGTTAACTTTTCGGCGCGATG